>NZ_PEIG01000007.1 GCF_002749975.1 Gloeocapsopsis sp. IPPAS B-1203
CGCAAAACTTTGTGTTACTCAAAGTCTACTGAAATGTTAAAAGCATCCGTTCGCTTGTTACTTGATTATCTTAAGTATTGGACTATCCCTCTGCCACTTTAATCATGACTTTATTGTGCAACACCTATTTTTACTACCTAATCTTTCTTATGGTATCTGCTCAATTGTGGCAAGCAAACCAAGATTTAGCTCAAGCTTGTCTAGAACATCCGTTTGTTCAAGGTATTGGGAATGGTACGCTGGCGCGACATAAATTTGCATTTTATGTAGGACAAGATGCTTTTTTCTTAGAAGCTTTTGCCCGTGCTTATAGTATTGCAGCAGCGAAAGCACCAGATTGGGAAGGGTTTAGTATTTTTCATAATCTAGCCAATGGCGTGTTAGAAGAACTGCGTTTGCACGAAAGTTATGCAAAGGCTTGGGATGTTGACTTGCGCAATGTAGAACCGCAGCCTGCGACGCGGCGTTATACAGATTTTTTATTGGCGACTGCTTGGGGTAGTGATGTTGGGTTGATTGCGGTGGCGATGTTGCCTTGTATGTGTTTGTATGGTTTTTTAGGACAGCAGTTAGCACAAAATGGCATTGCAGAACATTCTTATAGTGAGTGGATTCGGACTTATAGCGGTTCTGAGTTTGAGCAACTTGCGATGCAGTTAGAATCTTTGTGCGATCGCTATACCAGCATGACACCTCTAGCACAATCAACATATCGCTACGCTATGTTGTGCGAACGCGATTTTTTTCAAGCCGCATGGGAAGAAGAAGTGACTAGTGATTAGTGACTAGTTGCTAGTTACTAGCTGTAATGAGAAATATAATTCAGTATACAGTTTAAATTCTGAAGCTCAGTCGTGGTTTTGCGTCTCAGAATGTAGTTTAACTTATTGGACGATGACAACTAGTGCTACTACTCTAACAACTAATCACTATTCACTCATCACTCGCCCCTCTCAGGTAAGATTATGTTGTTACGATTACCATTCAATTTATGCCGAATGCTCATGTGATCGGATTGGGAAAATCCGGTATTGCCGCTGCACAACTGTTAAAACGGCAAGGTTGGGAGGTAACGTTGAGCGATCGCAGTTCTGCTGCTTCGCCAGAACAACCGCGACTAGAAAGTGAGGGTATTGCTGTTAAACTCGGTTACTCATGGCATCCCGATGTTGATGATTCTACTCAACTTGTAGTTGTCAGTCCTGGTGTTCCTTGGGATATTCCAGCATTAATCGCGGCACGCGAGCAAGGTATTGAAACAATTGGCGAAATGGAATTAGCTTGGCGCAACCTGCGATCGCATCCTTGGGTAGCTGTTACAGGTACAAATGGCAAAACAACAACAACAGCATTAATTGCAGCAATCTTTCAAACCACTGGGCTGAATGCTCCCGCGTGTGGCAACATTGGTTATGCTGCGTGTGAATTAGCTTTAGAATCAGCTAAACCGCTAGATTGGGTAATTGCAGAAATTAGCAGCTATCAAATTGAGTCTTCGTCTTCAATCGCGCCTCGCATTGGTATTTGGACAACATTTACACCAGATCACCTCAGTCGTCATTGCACCTTAGAAAATTACTACAACATTAAAGCTCAGCTTTTGCGTCAAAGTGAGTTGCAAATATTTAATGGCGATGATGCATATTTAAAGGAAATCGGCGCAAATTGGCAAGATGCGTATTGGACGAGTGTTAAAGGAAAGGCGCATTTAATTGGAAATACCCAAGGAACTTATATAGAAGATGGTTGGGTTGTGTTTCAAGGCGATCGCATTGTGCAAGTTTCAGCGTTACGCATGGTGGGAGAACACAATCACCAAAATCTTTTGATGGCGGTAGCAGCCGCGCGGTTAGCAGGAATTGATCAAGAAGCGATTTTTCAAGCCGTTACTAATTTTCCTGGTGTTCCGCATCGTTTGGAACACATTTGCACAATCGCTGGAGTTGATTTTATTAATGATAGTAAAGCAACTAATTATGATGCGGCGCAAGTGGGTTTATCGGCGGTAGTTAGCCCTGTAATTTTAATTGCTGGGGGTGAAGCGAAAGCTGGTGATGATACAAGTTGGCTGCAAACAATTCAAGAAAAAGCTGCGGCTGTCTTACTAATTGGCGACGCTGCACCTCGTTTTGCTCAGCGATTGAAAGATGTGGGATACTCTCACTACGAAATCGTCGAAACTATGGAAAGGGCTGTCTCAAGATCTGCTGAATTAGCCCCACAAACGAATGCCCGTGTTGTGTTATTGTCGCCTGCGTGTGCCAGTTTTGACCAATTTCAAAATTTTGAACAAAGAGGCGATCGCTTTCGCGAACTTTGCCTTGCTTTAGTTTAACCTCAACAAGTATGACAGCTTGTCTTTTGACAAACTCAATAAATAATTATAAGTGTTGATATAGTACCAATTCATCAAAATAATATGCTGAACAATATCTAGGTTTTAATTTAATAGTAAACGTCAAAGAGTTGGTATAAATTTAGAAACCTATTTAACCCTATTGATTTGAGTTTTGTTTTCAAGAATGCTTCTCAAAATTTTGATTGCAGCCACTGCATTATTCGGTGTTACAAGTATTAGTACTCATGCAGGAAATATAAGAACGCAAAGTATTATTTCTCACAGTCCTAGCAACCATAATCAATCGGATAACCACGATCAAATCATGGAAATTCCTTCAGGACAAGCTGTACCAACAGTTAACTTAGTTGTGCATAAAGATACCATGAAAGGCTATAACTTAGAAGTAAAAGTAACTAATTTTAAATTTGCACCAGAAAGAGTTAATACAGCAGCTGTACCTGGAGAAGGTCACGGACATATTTATATTAATAACCAAAAACTTACACGCTTGTATGGCTCTTGGTACTATTTAGAAAATTTACAACCAGGAAAAAACGAGATTACAGTCAGTTTAAATGCTAACAATCATATGGCTTTAGCTGATAATGGAAAGCGAATTTCTGATACTGAAGTTGTTAATATTCCTGGAGTGACTCAATCACAAAAATGATTTAATGGTTGACTTGTTGTTAATGATAACCCTGGGGTTTCTAGGGAGTTTTGGGCACTGCGTAGGAATGTGTGTTCCATTGACGACAGCGTTTTCATTGTCATTGACGCAGCAGCAAACTTCTCCTGTTTGGCAGCAACAGTTTATATTCCATCTTTTACTAAATTTGGGTAGATTGCTAAGCTACACCTTGGTGGGTGCTGGAATTGGGGCTTTGGGTTCTGTCTTAATTGCTGGCGGACAAATGGCGGGAGATGGCAGTTGGCTACGCCAGGGAATAGCAATTTTGACGGGATTGATGCTGATTTGGTTTGGCATTGTTCAGGTTAAACCACAATTTTTGCCACGTTTACCGTTTCTGCATCCATTATCTCAGGGCAATTTACACAATCGCTTAAGTGCAGCAATGGTAAGGCTGTCGTTTCATACTAAATGGTGGACACCAGCAGCTTTAGGTATAGTTTGGGGTTTAATGCCATGTGGTTTTTTGTATGCTGCACAAATTAAAGCTGCGGAAACTGGAAGTCTTTGGCGTGGCGCGGCGATCTTATTTGCTTTTGGTTTAGGTACAGCACCGACAATGTTGGGTGTAGGTGTCTCGACTGCGGTTGTGGGTACAGATCGGCGCAGCCAGTTGTATCGTTTGGCAGGTTGGTTAACGATTTTTATTGGCGTGTTGACGCTGGTGCGGACGGGTGATGGTCACGGGTTAATTTATATTACAGGTCATGGTGCATTGTTGTGTTTGATGCTGGCGTTGATTGCACGTCCGCTGCGGCGTGTGTGGGCGCAACCGTTAAAATACCGTCGTACGTTGGGGGTGGGGGCGTTTGTGTTAGCGCTTGTTCATGTTGGTCACACAATTCAGCATACCTTGGGTTGGAATTGGGAAGCCGTATTTTTTATGTTGCCGCAACATCAAATTGCGATCGCTTGTGGAATAACGGCTTTACTATTAATGACTCCAGCAGCTTTTACGAGTTTTGATCGTCTGCAAAAAGCTTTGGGTAAGCACTGGCGACAACTTCACTTGTTAAGTGTTCCAGCTTTAGTTTTATGTGCGATTCATGTGGTGTTGATTGGATCGCATTATTTAGGAACTTTGCAACAGACGTGGCGTAATTATCTATTGGTCGCTGGTTTAGGCTTACTGACACTAGGAGTCTTGTTAGTGCGATCGCGCTGGGTTTGGTCAATATTATCATTGGAGAAGTTTTATGCTCCCCCGCTACGCTACGATAAGTAGTCTTGGCATAGTCACATTTTTGGCTACACCTATTTTGGCGCACAAAGTTCAAACTGCTGCGAATGTCGGTGCAACTTTACACATCGAACCAAATGATAATCCGCGATCTGGAGAATCTTCACTGACTTGGTTTGCGTTGACTCGTAAGGGAGGACAAATTATTCCTTTATCTGAGTGCGATTGCAAGTTAGCAGTTTATGCAGAATCATCGTCATCTCAGCCGTTACTAGAACCGTCGTTGAAAGCCATCTCAGCAGAACGCTTTGAGAATATTCCTGCTGCTGAAATCGTTTTTCCGCAACCTGGCGCTTATCGATTGCAGTTTACTGGTTCCCCTAAAGTTGCTGGAAGTTTTCAACCTTTTGAATTAAGTTATGAGGTGAATGTTGCACCAGGAGTCGCGCCTTCACCATCGCCAAGTGTGGCACAGTTACCACCACAACCACAGCCAACAGAAAAACAATGGCTGATAAGTGCGATCGCATCAACATTCGTTGTTTTGGGGCTGATCTTGGCACTATGGCGACTAAGGGTAAGAAAATTGCATAAGAAATAATTGCGATCGCAGCTTAGATAGCGACTAGTTGGCTTGCGATTAAATTTACAATAAACACACTATATGTAAGTATGTGGGCATAATTAAATATCACAATTGTTGAGGTCGGTAATCGGTGATGGGTAATTCTTGTCATATGGTGTACAAAGAATTGGTAACTCATATCCACAATCAAAACTAATCTCTGCCAACTTTCTTTGAATATGAGTATTAGCAATGTGCTTGCAATTCCACCTCAGCAGGTAATCTATACCGTGAACGATTGCGGCTGCAATATAAATCGCGTCAACATCAGCTTTTGCGCGAAGACTACTGCGCCACAAAAATTATTATGCCCAATTAAGCACAGATTGGTTCAAGTCGAGTAACATATTCTCCGTTCCAGTTCAGCGATTTGTTATGTGGCGATCTCTTACTTGTCTAACTCCAAAGATGATTGCTTAGTAAGTAAGTTTTCTCCTAAGTCAACCAGTTCTTGAATTTCCTTAATAACTTCTTCGGCTAACTCGATTGGATATCCCCAGTAATCGAAGATTCCACCACGACTAAAATTTTCCACACAAGTTATAAATACACCTGTTCCCAGTTTTGCTTTTAAATGACTTGCTAATCAACCCACAAAACCACTGCTACCAGAAAATCTATCAAAATGGAAGGAACAACCTTGAACAACTCCTTAGAAGCAGCGCCCGAATATATATGCTGACTCCAAACTTCGTTATCTCGGATGATTGCTAAGGCATCTTGCTTGGCTTTTATAGAAAATTCGGCTGAAGGAAACTCTTCAAAAGAGTAACTCCTTTCATGGATTTTGAAGTCACTTTGAGCAAGAACCATTAAAAGCCTCTGTTCGGTTTGTTCGTAAGTTTCACGACTAATTTGAACCATATGCAGATCCTTTTCAGGAATGAGAAGGTGAGAAGCTTTCTATGAATGATTGGGAAAAGAGCGCGATCAGAAACTTTGCCAATCTTAATTCTAAATCTAATTCTTACAAACAGTCTCGAAGGGTAGCCCCTTGAATCCACCAATTTTACTCACAATTGATACTTTACAATATCAAACCACTTAAGAAGACAGTGATTCACTCAATGAGTGGGACTTTGAAGCAGAAACTCTTCTTTACCAGTTCCGATGGAAACTCCTTGTGTGGCTACCCAAAGAGTAAATTAGTCATAAAAACAATACCAATTGCGCCAATCGCTAAACCACAAAGTCGCATGATTTGTCGATTTGGTGTTTTGTGAATGATCAAATTACCTATCGCACGCGCTAACATTGCGATCGCATACTGAATTAAGCTAAATCCTAGTAAGTAAGCAACTAAAGGCATCATTCCTGCACCGATAATTGCTTCTCCGTAAGCATAGCCGTGAAATAAACCAGCGATCGCACCTAAAATTAGTAACACAATCCAATCGGGTTTATGCGGAATCGCTAGCATTGCACCAAAGATGACTACCGATAATGCGATCGCAATTTCTGTTAATGGTAAATTTACGCTAAATAAGTGAATTGCGGTTCCGACAAGTGCGGCTAAAACGAATCCTGCGGGAATCATAGCGCCGTTTATTTGCCCTGCGGCGATGAAACCAATTGCAATAACAAACGCCAAATGATCTAAACCAATGACTGGATGCGCTAAACCTGAAAGAAATCCTTCAAAAAAATTAGTCGGAGTTTCACTTCCTAATGCGTGGTGTGCTAAAGCTTGTTGTGCTGTGCTTAAAAATAGAATTCCTAGACTAGCACTTAAAACAAAAGGATTCAGTTGCCGAAATGGCGCAAAATGCTTACTGAACATACTCTGTACCTCGCAGATAAATCCTTGATTAATGCCTAGCTGATTTCTGCAGAAATAAATTCACAACAAAATGTTCTGTTTTCTGGGCGATCGCAGCTTGGTGTAGACTCCCTTCGGCGGGCATTCTGGCTTTAAATTTTGAGTTCTCAGTTTTGAGTTAGATTGACTTACTAGTCCTCTTGGATGAATCACAGATGCCCTTTGCTAAAGTACACGCTTTTGGTAAGACTTTGATCAATATAGTCCACCTCCGTGGACTTCGTTTGTCTAGAGGCGAATGAATTCGCCAAGCTTTCCCCGTTACCTCTGGTATCCAACTGAACCGATGGAAAAATTATTTTATCACTGTTAAGCAGCCGCAACTGATTTAGTTTTGAGAAGCTTTATTGCAGTAATTCTTTCATTTGATGCTGATTCCACAGTGTACGGTATAGTCCTGGCTGTTGCAAAAGTTCAGCGTGTGTCCCTGTTTGCACAATTCGACCCTGATCCATGACAAAGATGCGATCAGCAGTTGCTGCAGCGGACATTTGGTGCGAGATAAAGACAACCGTTTTGCGTTGTGTTCCGTGTGAAAGATTGTTGAGAATTTCGGTTGCAGTTTGGTTGTCTACGCTCGATAAGGCATCGTCGAGGATTAATACAGGTGCATCGACTAATAAAGCCCTTGCTAAAGCAGTACGTTGTCTTTGTCCGCCGGAAAGCGTAATTCCGCGTTCGCCAACGATAGTTTTATATTGTTGCGGAAAATTCAGAATTTCTGGGTGAATTTGGGCTTGTTTGGCGCTGTATTCAATTTCAGTTTGTTCGCTTAAAGGATCGCCATAGCGGATGTTGTTTTTAATTGTGGTGCTGAACAAGAAACTATCTTGAGGAACGTAGGCGATCGCACTGCGCAAATCTTGTAGTTTGATTTGAGTGATATCATCGCCATCCAAGAAGAGTTGTCCTGCTTCAATATCAAGGAGACGGGGCATAGCATTTGCAAGCGTTGACTTTCCTGCACCAATTGGTCCAACAACTGCTACAGTTTCTCCTGGCGCAATTTTAAAGCTAACTTCTTTTAAGGCTGGGATTGTCGAACCAGGATAGGTAAAGTTTAAGTTTCTAGCAACTAGTTCACCTCGGACTTGTTGAGGTATTGCGATCGCCTCATCGGTGTCTTGAATTTTTGGTGATACGGTCAAAATGGACTCAATGCGATCAATACTGACTTCGCCACGTTGATAAGCTGTGATTGTAAATCCTAATAGGGCAGTTGGAAAAACAAGTCGCTCGACGTATAGTATCAGAGCAATAAAATCACCTACAGAAAGAGTACCAGCGATCAACTGTCCTGAACCTAGCCACAAGAGGATGAGTAAGCTAACGTAGGCAAGTCCACTGACAAGTGGAAATAAAGTATTGCGTGTCTTTGCTAATTTTAGATTTGCGTTGAGTAACTGCTGATTTTTGTGACGAAAGGCACGGCGTTCGTTTTGCTCCTGAGCGTAAATTTTGATCAGGGCAATGCCACTCATGTCTTCTTGAATGAGTTCACTGACAGTTGAGAGTTCTTCTTGTACCTGTTGTTGTTCTTTGCGGAGGCGATCGCTAAACAACTGCACCAGAAACATCATGATTGGGTAGACGACGATCGCTGCTAATGTCAGTTGTACGCTAAGCGCCAACATAACTGGAAGTGTTAAGGCGTAAGCAAATATTGTATTGGCTATGCTGAGAACAGCAAATCCTAACAACCGTCGGATATTATCAACATCACTTGTTGCTCGGTTAATGAGATCGCCCGCAGTATTTGCCGCAAAATATGATGGTTCCAGCTTTAATAAGTGTTCAAAGATTTTCTGTTTGAGGTCAAACTCAACTTGACGACCGACACCAAATAGCGCAACCCGTGACACCATGCGAATTACCCACATGACGGAACTCAGAACAACAATGAGTACGACATATTGGATAACTTGCCCAAAACTGAATGTAACTTGCAGCGTGTCAATAATGTTACGAATCAGTAGCGGGATATAAACGCCTAAACCATTAACAACCAATAAAGCCAAAATCCCCACTGTACACGTTCGCCAATGGGGACGTAGATAGGAACCAAGTTTAGCGAGCCTAGAGTTTGCCATTAAAGCATATAAATAACTTTTTCATTCTAGAACTAGCATAAACACAGCGAAGGGATCAGAGCTACTGCTTGTAACAAGCTGCACAAAAGCTATTTTGCTAACTCCTCCAGATTTGTTCGCACTCGCATTCTGCCAAAAAAAATCCCCCACTGTAATCGTGAGGGAATGTGGTTAATCTTCTAGAAAGCTGTTAACCAAACTTACCAGCCGTTGAGGCAATAACAAACGCTGCGTATGTTAAGACATAACCAACGGTGAAGTGAGCTAAACCAACCAAACGACCTTGGACGATAGACATCGCAACTGGCTTGTCTTTCCAACGAACCAAGCTTGCAAGTGGAGTCCGTTCGTGTGCCCAAACAAGAGTTTCAATCAACTCTTGCCAGTAGCCTCTCCAAGAGATCAAGAACATGAAGCCGGTTGCCCAAACAAGGTGTCCGAACAAGAACATCCAAGACCAAACGGCTAGGTTGTTCATACCGTATGGGTTGTAACCGTTAATCAACTGTGCTGAGTACAACCAGAGGTAATCGCGCAGCCAGCCCATGAGATATGTAGAAGACTCATTAAACTGTGCTACGTTGCCTTGCCAGATACCCAGATGTTTCCAGTGCCAGTAGAATGTGACCCATCCTACCGTATTTAAAGCCCAGAAAAAGGATAGGTAGAAGGCATCCCAAGCTGAGATGTCGCAAGTACCACCACGACCTGGACCATCGCAAGGGAAAGCATAACCAAAGTCTTTCTTGTCTGGCATGAGTTTAGAGCCACGAGCGTCTAAAGCACCTTTAACCAAAACAAGAACTGTGGTGTGAATACCTAGTGCAAAGGCATGGTGTACTAAGAAGTCACCAGGACCAATCGTTAAGAATAGCGAATTGGTCGTGTTGTTAATTGCATCTAACCAACCTGGTAGCCAAGCTGCACCAGCAGTAGAAGCAACGCTATCTGGATTGGATAGCAAGGTGTTCAAGCCGTAAAGTACTTTACCATGCGAAGCTTGAATGAATTGAGCAAACACTGGCTCAATCAAAATCTGCTTCTCAGGAGTACCGAAGGCAACAACAACGTCGTTATGAACGTACAAACCTAAGGTATGGAAACCTAGGAAGAGCGATACCCAGCTTAAGTGCGAGATAATCGCTTCTTTGTGCTGTAGTACGCGATCAAGGACGTTGCCTTTGTTTTGCTCAGCATCGTAGTCTCTTACCCAGAAAATACCTGCGTGAGCAAATGCGCCTACCATCAAAAATACAGCAATGTATTGGTGATGAGTATACAGCGCAGCTTGGGTAGTGAAGTCCTGACCCATAAAGGCATACGGGGGCATTGCATACATATGCTGGGCTACCAAAGAAGTGATGGTTCCCAATGCAGCAAGTGCTAAGGACAACTGGAAGTGTAGTGAGTTGTTGATTGTGTCGTACAACCCTTGGTGTGGCAGGTTGAACTGACCTTCGGTTTTAGTACCAAAGAAGTTCTTGGCGTTGAGCATCTCTTTGATGCTGTGACCAATTCCAAAGTTTGTCCGGTACATGTGACCCGCAATGATGAAAATCACAGCGATCGCCAAATGGTGATGTGCCATATCAGTCAGCCACAGCGACTGAGTTTGGGGATGGAATCCACCTAAGAAGGTTAAAATTGCCGTTCCTGCACCTTGTGATGTACCGAAAACGTGGTTGGCAGTGTCAGCATTAGCAGCGTAAACACCCCAGTTACCAGTAAAGAATGGTCTTAAGCCCTCAGGATGAGGAAGTGTTGTTAAGAAGTTATCCCAACCAACGTGCTGTCCGCGCGATTCGGGGATAGCAACGTGAACCAAGTGACCAGTCCAAGCAAGCGAGCTAACGCCAAACAAACCTGCCAAGTGGTGGTTGAGGCGAGGCTCTGCACTCTTAAACCAAGACAAGCTAGGACGGAACTTTGGTTGCAAGTGTAACCAACCTGCGAACAAGAACACTCCAGCAAGAATCAGCAGAAAGACTGCACCGCTGTAGAGATCGTTGTTTGTCCGCATCCCGATCGTGTACCACCAGTGATAAACACCAGAGTAAGCGATGTTAACGGGGTATGTTGCACCTGCTTGGGTAAATGCATCAACTGCAGCTTTACCAAAGTGAGGGTCCCAAATTGCGTGGGCAATCGGACGGATATTGAGTGGATCTTTGATCCACTGTTCAAAGTTACCTTGCCAGGCTACGTGGAACAGGAGGCTGGAGGTCCACAAGAAAATGATTGCCACATGACCGAAGTGAGTTGCAAAGAGTTTCTGATACAGATTCTCTTCGGTCATTCCATCGTGGGTCTCAAAATCATGCGCTGTAGCAATCCCGTACCACAGACGCCGTGTTGTCGGGTCCTGCGCGAGATCCTGGCTAAATTTTGGAAATTTTGTTGCCATAGGTTTAGTGAATCCTCTGACCTTAAGCCATCAGCTAACACATCGCCCTAAACGCTGAGTCACTGATGGCTAAAATGCTAACCTACTGAAATTATGCGCGCCTCGAAGAACGCCCAGATTGTCACGATCGCTCCTAACAAGTAGTGAGCTACTCCAACCGCACGACCTTGAATAATACTTAGTGCGCGTGGTTGAATTGTTGGTGCAACCTTTAGTTTATTGTGTGCCCAAACGATGGACTCGATGAGTTCTTGCCAATAGCCGCGTCCACTGAAGAGGAACATGAGGCTAAAAGCCCAAACAAAGTGAGCACCTAGGAACAGCAAACCATATGCTGAGAGTGCCGAACCATAAGACTGAATCACTTGGGCTGCTTGTGCCCATTGATAGTCACGCAACCAACCGTTGATGGTATTTGCACTCATGGCAAAGTTGCCACCAGTGATATGCGCTATCGTACCGTCTGAGTCAATGGTTCCCCATACATCCGATTGCATCTTCCAACTAAAGTGGTAGACCGCGATCGCAATGGTGTTGAACATCCAGAACAAGCCTAAGAATACGTGATCCCAACCTGATACTTGACAGGTACCACCGCGACCTGGACCGTCGCAGGGGAAGCGGAAACCTAGGTTCGCTTTATCTGGAATCAAACGCGAGTTGCGAGCAAATAGGAAGCCCTTCAGTAGGATTAATACTGTAACGTGAATTTGGAAGGCATGGATATGGTGGATCATAAAGTCCGCCGTACCCAATGCGATCGGCATCATGGCAATTTTGCCACCTACAGCAACCACACCACCACCGAAAGCATAGCTCACAGGTTCGAGAGCATTAGGTGCTGTAGAACCAGGTGCTAAGGTGTGGATATTTTGAACAAATTGTGCAAACACGGGTTGCAACTGAATGGCTGTGTCCGAGAACATGTCTTGCGGACGACCCAGAGCTTGCATTGTATCGTTATGGATGTATAAACCAAAGCTGTGGAAGCCTAGGAACATACATACCCAGTTCAGGTGAGAAATAATCGCATCGCGGTGACGAATCACCCGATCCAGTACGTTGTTTTGGTTTACTGCTGGATCGTAGTCACGCACCATAAAAATCGTTGCGTGGGCTGCTCCACCAACAATTAAGAAGCCGCCAATCCACATATGGTGAGTGAAGATTGATAGCGCAGTGGCGTAGTCAGTTGCTAAGTACGGATACGGAGGCATCGCGTACATATGATGCGCCACAATAATTGTCAGCGAACCGAGCATCGCCAGGTTTGTTCCTAGCTGCGCGTGCCAGGATGTGGTCATGTTTTCGTAGAGACCTTTATGTCCGTCACCTGTGAAGGGACCTTTATGGTTCTCTAGAATCTCTTTAATGCTGTGACCAATGCCCCAGTTTGTGCGGTACATATGACCTGCAACGATGAACAGCACAGCCAAAGCTAAGTGATGGTGCGCTGTATCGGTCAACCACAAACCACCTGTTACTGGGTTTAAACCACCCTTGAAGGTGAGAAAGTCAGCATATTGTCCCCAATTTAACGTCCAGAAGGGTGTTAATCCTTTGGCAAAACTAGGATACAACTCTGCCATCAAGCTGCTATTCAGAATAAATTCATGAGGTAGGGGAATATCCTTTGGTGCTACTCCAGCATCTAATAGCTTATTAACTGGTAAAGCTACGTGGATCTGGTGTCCAGCCCAAGATAAACAACCTAAGCCCAGTAACCCTGCCAAATGGTGGTTCAGCATCGACTCTGTGTTCTGGAACCATTCCAGTTTAGGAGCGCGCTTATGGTAGTGGAACCAGCCAGCAAAGAGCATTAAAGCTGCTGCCACTAGACCACCAATTGCCGTTACGTACAACTGGAAGGAATTTGTAAAACCAGCAGCACGCCAAACTTGGAATAAGCCAGAGGTAATTTGAATGCCGTGGAAACCACCACCAACATCAGCATTAAGAATGTCTTGACCAACAATTGGCCAAACAACTTGCGCACTTGGCTTAATACCAATTGGATCGCTCAGCCAAGCTTCGTAGTTTGAAAAGCGAGCGCCATGAAACTCCATGCCGCTCAACCAGAGGAAGATCACAGCCAACTGACCGAAGTGCGCTGCAAAGATTTTGCGCGAGATGTCTTCTAGGTCGCTGGTATGAGTATCAAAATCATGGGCGAGGGCGTGTAGGTTCCAAATCCAAGTAGTGGTTTTGGGACCTTTAGCTAGGGTGCGGTCAAAATGACCTGGTTGTCCCCATCTTTCAAATGAGGTTGGTACCGGGTCGTTATCGACGATAACCCTTGCCTTTTTTTCCTCTCGCTCCGGAGGACTCATCGTCATTTAGACTCTCCTCTCTAGACAAGGAAACAGAACTTGTGGAACACCACTAGCTGTCTTCTGACTGAGTTGCCCAATCTTCCTAAAATTTAGGGTTAGGCTGAACCAGTCATGAAGGTCGCCCGTGGAAAGTGCTTTCTGATGAATTATAGGGTCATGATTACCAGAGTGTTGGAAGTTTTTTAACAATAATTCAAAAAGTCTAGAGAGTAAGTCCGTCCTGCTATGTAAGTTCAAACCAATGGAAAAAAAGTCAATAGTATCTTCATATAATTTACAAACCTCAAAGATTCGTAAAATTTATCGTTTAAAATTGCGTCAGATTAATAAAAATAAATAGCAAAATTCAATATCCATTCAATAAGCTCAGGGTCTTTATTAGCAAAGCTTTGAGCAGTATTCATTTCTCTATATTTGATAGATGTTTGCTACCTATTTGACTATCCGCTTCTGTGTACTGGCATAGTAGTCACTAACACTTAAAATCAAAAGGAGATGATATTTAAGCACTAAGGGCAGAAAGATTTATTTTTAATAAACGAGGAGTTCAATTGGGTGTTTGGCATAAATTGGTGGCGAAAATTTATTAAAGCGACTGCTTCATTTTTATTTACAGGGCTTGTTATTGTGAGCTTAATTGGTTGCAGCGATCGCTCAGTTGCAGAAATACGTAATCGCAATGATACACAACTCAACTCTGTACCACGTCCTACTAAGATTGCTGAAGTCTCTCCACCAGAAGTAATTCAGCAACTACACCAGAGCTTAGAAAATCATCGTCCGCAAGTAACAATATTGAGTCCACAGCCAGACGAAGTTTTTCAAGATACTACAGTTAATGTCCGCTTGCAGGTTCAAGATTTCCCTATTTTCAAAAACCAGAAACTCGATTTAGGTCCTCATCTCAACGTTATTTTAGACAACCAACCTTATACAAATGTTTACAATCTAACTGAACCGTTGGTTTTTTCTGATTTAACTCCTGGAACGCATACTTTGCGAGTTTTTGCCACTTACCCTTGGGATGAAAGCTTTAAAAATGAAGGTGCTTATACCCAAACAACTTTTCATATCTTCGCGAAAGATAATAACAACACTCCTGCACTTAATAAACCACTATTAACCTATAACGCTCCTCAAGGAGCATTCAGTGCTGAACCCGTTCTTCTCGATTTCTACTTGACTAATGCGCCCCTACACTTAGTTGCTCAGGAACATCAACAAAATGACATTACTGATTGGCGGATACGCTGTACAATTAACGGGGATAGCTTTATTCTTGAGCGTTGGCAACCACTTTATTTACGAGGTTTCCAACCTGGTAAAAATTGGGTTCAGTTAGAGTTTATTGACGAACAAGGCAAACCTTTAACCAACGTTTTCAATAACACAATTCGGTTAATCACTTATGAGCCGCCTGCAAAAGACAGCTTAGGAAAACTTGTAACAGGACAATTGTCGGTAGCTGAAGCACGAGGTATTGTAGACCAAAATTATGTCTATAAATCTCCAATCATTGAACCAACTCCCACGCCATCACCTAGTCCAGTTCCTGAACTACCTTCTGTAGAAGAAATTAAACCAGAACAACCCCTATTAGACAAAATAGAAGTTAATCAACCTGAACAAGAACTTGAAACTGATTTAGAGAAACCTGAACAAACTAAACCAAATAACTTGTTTAATCGCTTTCGGCGTCGTGAAGTTGAACCTGTCCCAAGTGAGACACCTTTAATACCAGAAGTACCTGAAGAGAGTGAGATTCCAGACACAGAAACAGTTCCTGAAGAACTTATAATTCCTGCACCGAAACAAACTATTCCTGTTGAACCTCCAGAACCGCAAAGTTCTTCTGATGTTGAACCATTAACGTCATCACCGTTAGCACCAACACCAGCGCTAGAAGGTGTAAAACCCTTGAAAAAGCAGCCAGATGGCTTTTTTAATCGTTTTCGCCGTCGTTCAGTGATTCTGCCATCGTCTGAGCCATCACAATCGGAAGTGATTGATTTACCTGTACCACAGCCAGAAACAGTCGAATCAGCACACGAAGAAGATGCAGCAGACGATGAACTTGAACTCAAGTTAGATTTACAAGAGAAGGTTCTGCCTTAAGTTAGTCCTAACTTGGAAGCTGTCGAGGTTGAGCAAGCATCTGTTTACAGCTTAGAGTAAAACTCTCTTGCTCTCTAACTCTACGCTAGTTCCTATAACTAGGGGAACCCCGCACCTTTCGCCTGGCTTCCCAATTCTGAAGAGAAGATGAAGAAAAAAGCTTGTTCATGGGTCTAAGGAGGCGCAAGACATTCAATTGCGTAATTCCTCAAAACCATGAGTTTGAAGATCAAAACTTTCTAACCCTAGGGAGAAGATGTTATCTCAAAAAAAGTAAAGAGTTAGAAAGTTAGAATCCAAAATGAATGGAGAGAGAAATGAAATCAATGATAAATTGGGTGAAGAGCAGTGGATTACGTCGTGTTATCACAGTTGTATTGGTAGCAATTACATTTTTGGTGGCTCCAGCCTTCAATGAAAGTGTATTCTCACAAGCACACGCTGCATCTGCTGCGTCAGTAGACGAGAATCCTGTTACAAGTGATACCGTAAGGCGCATTAAAGAAAAAGCTGAAGATTTTGGTGATAGCGCAGAACGTCCTATTGGTGATACAGGTTTAAAGAATCTGAAAAAGCTTGGAGAAAACATTCCTGAAACCTTGGAACTTAAAGCACGTCAAACAGGTGTCACATTTAACCCAAATGAGGCAGATAAGAAAGCTGCTATGGAAGAAGCTCAAAGCAAAGCTGAGAGAAACTAAGCAAGATAGGCAAAAGCTTTCTAGCGCTTCTGTATTTTTTGAAAGCAATATCTACTTTGAGAGCTAGTGTAACCTGGAGTTGACACTGTGTATTTTATACAGTCAGTTCCAGGTTATTTATATCAAATAGCGATTTGCAGTTAGCAAATAACTTAGATAAAACCCAAAAAGCATATTATTATGCGAGTGAGAGCGCCGGAACTTCCCTCTAATCAAGCTTGGCTAAATATAGATCGTCCTTTATCATTACAGCAACTACGCGGTCAAGTTGTTATTTTAGACTTTTGGACATACTGCTGTATTAATTGCTTACATGTTTTACCAGATTTAAAATACTTAGAACAAAAATTTCAAGATCAGCTAACGGTTATTGGAATTCATTCGGCCAAGTTTGACAACGAGAAGGACGTTGAGAATATTCGTCAAGCAATCTTACGCTATGACATTGAGCATCCAGTACTTATTGATAGTGGCTTTGAAGTTTGGGAACAATATGCTGTGCGGGCTTGGCCAACCTTAATGGTAATCGATCCTGAAGGTTACGTTGTTAGCTGTGTCGCTGGTGAAGGTCATCGCGATGATTTAGAGCAAATAGTAGAGCAGTTGGTTCAGGAACATCAAGGAAAAAGAACATTTTCTGCTCAAAATTTCAGTTTGAAGCTAGAGAAACAACGCCAACCGCTGATAACTCCCTTGGCTTTTCCTGGAAAGGTTTTAGCTACAACAGCAAGCTTATTTATTACTGATTCGGGTCATCATCGACTTGTTATTAGTTCTTTAGAGGGAGAAGTTCAGCATTTGATTGGAACAGGTCAATCAGGATTAGTGGATGGTTGTTTTAGCGAAGCACAGTTTTCCAGTCCTCAAGGAATGGCATTTGACGCAAAAAATCAGTTATTGTATGTAGCCGATACCGAAAATCATGCGATACGCCAGATTGATTTGCAACGCCAAGTCGTCAAAACAATTGCTGGTACAGGCAAACAAAGCCAGAATATTCGACCTCATGGAGGTGCTGGATTAACAACAAAGTTAAACTCTCCGTGGGATTTGCAACAAATAGGTAACTCTTTGTTTATTGCAATGGCAGGTGCACACCAAATTTGGGAATTACAACTAGAAACATTGACGATCGCAACTTATGCTGGTAGAGGTGCAGAAGCTTGTATTGATGGGTGTCTTACTAAATCGGCTTTTGCTCAACCTAGCGGAATTACGACTGATGGAAAAGAGTTGCTAATTGCAGATAGTGAAGTTAGTTCTGTTCGTGGTATCAATTTAGCAGAACAACAAGTAAGAACAATCTGCGGTAGCGGCGAGCTATTTGGTTTTGGTGATGTTGATGGTAGCGGTGCAGAAGTACGCTTACAACACTGTTTAGGAGTAGAGTACTTTCAAGATTATCTTTGGGTAGCAGATACTTATAACAATAAAATCAAGCGAGTCGATACTTGTACAGGTATTTGTGAAACTGTATTAGGAGGCGGCACAGGCGAGCGCGAAGATGAATCAATGAGTCTTAAGTTTTCAGAACCTTCTGGCTTAAGCGGTATCGATTCGTTCCTCTTCATTGCTGATACCAATAATCACATCATTCGGCGTGCAAATATTAATACATGGGAAGTTAATATTATGAATTTCCCACAATTATGCGCTCCAGATTTTTGTTTCCCTTGAATTTTAAAAAACCAATAATTGAAAATAAAAAACTAAATCTCCTACCTCAAACATACTTACTGAGATAGGAGCGTTTCTAATCCAAAGAATTAGTTAATGGCTATTATGATAAACGTCAGTTCTGCAGAATAAGTTTACATTCACGAAGACTTACTTTTGTTGAGTTTCTGCTTGGTTTTGCATACGAGAAACAACATTATAGTCGTCTGCGCCTGCTGGAGTTCTGGATTCTAAAACACCTTCTGTAGGACCACCTACTGCTTTCCATGCTGGAAGTCCGCCTTTTAGTTCTGATATGTGTTCAAATCCGGCTGACCGAAGCTGTTGTGCAGCTTGAGTGGTTTGTTCATCAGTTTCACCGTAGATATAAACGTCACGACTTTTTGCTAATGAACTGCCTGCACGATCTACCAACTCTTCCATTGGCATGGACATAGCGCCCATAATGTGACCGTCATTGTATGTGTTGCGATCGCGTATATCTAAAATTGTGAATGCTGGCTCTCCCCATTCTAAACGTGATTTAAGTTCGTGCACGTTAGACTGGGGATCAATAGGTGGTTGGTCTGGAATGATACCGCCTAAAGGGTTATTCATACATTAATCCTCTCTTATCTGCTCTTTCGCAATCTATCAAGTAATACAACCTATACGATCCTTCTTTAGAATGAACGTTTATAATATCTTTCTTTAGGAATAGTTGGAATTTTTAAAACATATGGCGATCGTGTTCGGGCTATAATTTTTTGAAACATAGACGGGTAGTAGCTTGCCGCAGGCTGTCACAGAGGCATAGGAGAAGAATAAGAAGCTCATGCTTACAAATTATTCGAGGCTATGTATGTTAATTTTTATGTAAATACTTAATTAGCTATTGATTTTGTGCATTGCTTGATTTGTTGTTACTGTAAAAGAAAATAGTAATAAGAACGGGATAATCTCTAAGCAAAGTTAGCTACATTTATTCAACTCTAGCTTAGATTGTATGACAAATGAAATTAGTTATATTCAGGAAATTAGAACAGGCTAATTTCAGCATTTAAAAATTCATGGCTGACGTTAAAAGAAAACATCTAATATTTAATTAAGTACTCTTGTTAACTCATAAAAAACTGGATTCTATGCTATCCAGTATTCACACTCTACCTGAAGAAGTTATTAATTTAATCGCTGCTGGCGAGGTAATAGACTCAATAGCAGCTGTTGTACGAGAATTAGTAGAAAACTCTCTTGATGCAGGTGCAACGCGAATTGTCGTCGCTTTGTGGACACAACAGTGGCGGGTACGAGTGTCAGACAATGGCTGCGGGATGAAACTAACCGATTTGCAGCAAGCAGCGATCGCACATAGTACTAGTAAAATTCGTAATTCTGATGACTTATGGAAAATTAGCAGCTTAGGATTTCGCGGTGAAGCATTACATAGTTTGACACAACTAGCACAATTAGAAATCTTAAGTCGCCCTGCCCTAACATCTGATGGATGGCATGTTGTTTATGCGACAGGAGGAGAAATTGTAGAAGCGACAACAGCAGCGATCGCCCCTGGAACAGTTGTGACTGTATCAGATTTATTTGGTAATTTACCAAACTACCGCGAAGGATTACCTGCGATCGCACAGCAGTTGAAAGCAGTACAAACGACAATTCAGCAAATTGCATTGTGTCATCCTCATGTTACTTGGCAAGTTTGGCACGATGACCGCGAATGGTTTACTCTCAGTGCTGGAAAATCATCTCAATATGTCTTACCACAAATTCTCCGCCAAGTGCATTTAAGCGACTTGCAAGAACTAAAAATTGAAGTTCCTCATCCTGATAATTTATTCAACTGTAAAGATGAGATTGCTACACATGCTTTTCTGAACTTAGTTTTAGGCTTACCTGATCGCTGCCATCGTCATCGCCCTGACTGGATTAAAGTTGCAGTAAACGGACGCAGAGTAAAATTACCAGAGATTGAGCAAACAATACTGACTGCTACTGCACGAACGCTACCACGCGATCGCTATCCAGTCTGTTTTTTACATCTACAAGTTTCTCCTAATCAAATTAATTGGAATCGTCACCCTGCAAAAGCAGAAATTTATTTACATCATCTTGATTATTGGCAAGAAAAAGTTGCGCAAGCAATTGAACAAGCATTACGCATTAATCCTGCAACGATTCCTGAATCTTTACATAATTCTAGAGTTGGTAAACTGATTAAAGCTGCAGAATCTACCAGCGGTTACAGTTTCAATCGTCAAATACAATCGGATGCTGAGGTAGTTCACAACAGCAATCCTCCTACTTACATTCTCAAAGCTGTTGCCCAAGTGAACAACACTTATATCGTGGCAGAACATCCAAGAGGACTATGGCTAGTTGAACAACATATTGCGCACGAACGTGTTTTATACGAACAATTAGTTGATAACTGGCAACTTGTTGCTTTAGAACCATCAGTTATTTTAAATAATCTTTCGCCGACACAGCGATCGCAACTTGAACGTATCGGTATAGAAATAGAGACTTTTGGCGAACAAATGTGGGCGATCCGCAATATTCCAGCAATGTTACAAACGCGGAAAGATTGTGCCGAGGCATTATTAGAACTTAGTCTGGGTGGAGACTTACAAACTGCACAAGTAGCTGTCGCTTGTCGTAGTGCGATTCGTAATGGTACAGAATTGAATTTAGAAGAAATGCAAGCGCTTTTAAACCAATGGCAACGTACCCGTAATCCACGTACTTGTCCGCATGGACGCCCAATTTACTTATCTTTAGACGAGTCAGCTTTATCTCGTTTTTTCCGTCGTCACTGGGTCATTGGTAAAAGTCATGGTATTTAGTTTCTTAAACTTTTTGCCATATAAATATCAGGCTTTCCCAAGCCATTTGCATCAGGCATTACACCAACAATAGTAAAACCTAATTTTTGATAAAACTCGTAAGGATGATTGCGTAAATTTTTAATATTAATGATATGTTCCCATACCTTAGGATACAGATTAACGCCTGAAAGAGATGTCATATTATCTTCGTCATCTGTTCCTACCCACAGCGTAATTCCACCACGTTCTCTTACTTTATCTTCTAAATCCAAAACAAGCGCCCTGCCAATTCCGCGATGGCGAAACTCGCTATGCACAACTAAAGGGTGAAGTTCCCATACATTACCGTTGTATTGACTAATTCCACCAATCCATCCTAAAACTGTACCATTATCATCAACTGCAATCCGACTAATTCTATCTGGTGCTAGTGATTCGTGTACTTCTTGTAAAGCACTATCTAAGTTTGTCCACGCAGTTGCCCAATGTTCTTTAAAACTATCAAATAATAAGGTAGCTGTTTGTTGAATAAGAATTGATTTACTAGAGGATAAATTACAAATTTCCATTGATAAGTAGAAAAATGGATATCTTATTACTTACAAATTTGACTTGTTACGAAAATCATTGACGATACGATCGAGTCCTACCGAATGTGCAGCTTTAACAAGAATACGATCGCCTTCTTTGACAACCTCTCTCAAGCGTTTTACGATATTTTCGTGGTTAGAAAAACATTCAGTGGGAATCTCTACTGCGCTTGTTGCGATCGCTTCTGCATCTTCACCGTCAACTAGAACTATCAATAAATCAATATTAAGTTGACTTACTAAATTACCAACTTCTTGATGCAATTGCCGCGATCGCTCTCCCAGTTCTTTCATCGCACCTAACACCGCAATCCGCCGCTTTCCTGGTGTTTCTGCTAGTAGATGCAGCGCTGCTTGCATAGCTTCTGGTGCAGCATTATAACTTTCATCTAAGAGTACCACATCATTGGGTAATTCGTGACGTTGCGATCGCCCACTTGGCATATCAACAACTAAATCAATTAAGTTTGACCAATCAATTTGTAAAACCTTGGCAACAGCCAAAGCAGCAAGAAAATTTATGGCATTGTGTCGCCCTGGTAATGGTAAAGGCAAATACCTGCCATCGACTAATATTTGATTGTCAGTAATTTCTCCGCGTACATCTCCACCTGCTAAACCATACGTAACAGTTTGACCTCGCCATACTGTTGCAGCGGTTGTCATCAGACGGGAATTGTCATGATTGAGAATCCCCATCGCTGAATTTGACATTTGCGCTAATAACTCACACTTAGCCTCAGCGATCGCTTGTTCTGAACCTAATCTTTCGATATGTGCAGTTCCTACATTTGTAATCACGCCGATCGTCGGACAAGCTATTTGTGTTAATAAGGCAATTTCTCCTTTCGCACGCATTGCCATTTCAATGACTGCGTAGTTGTGTTCAGAACTCAGTTCCAGTAAGGTTTTAGGGACGCCAATTTCATTATTGTAATTTGCCTGTGTCTTGAGAACATGACCCTGAGTTGCTAAAACTGCAGCCATCAACTCTTTAGTTGTCGTTTTGCCAACAGAACCCGTAATTGCAATGACGGGAATTGAAAATTGCTGGCGCCACCAATGCGCAATTTTTTGATAAGCCTCTAAAGTATTTTCTACTTGCAGTAGTGGTAGTGATTCGTTTGGTGCTTGAAATTTAGAATCAACGATAGCGGCGATCGCACCTTTGTCTAAAGCTGCTGTTACAAATGCGTGACCGTCAAACTTTTCCCCTCGTAGTGCAACAAAAATATCACCTGGTTCGATAATGCGAGTATCTGTATTAACACCTGTAAACTGAAAAGTTAACTCAGTATCGGACAAAACTGATTTAGCAGCTAAAACTTGAATAAGTTGATTTAACGTGCCACAAGGCATAGGTAAGGGTAATGAACAGATCAATTAGGGAATCTCTGTTTCTTACTTTACAGCGATTCTGTTACTAAGTACTTTTGATGTTTTTCAATTTTGAATTACCAAAGATGGCTAACTTAGCTTGCGAGTTCAACAGTAACTGACTGTTGCCATCAACACTAAAGTCTTTGCCAGGAAGAAAACCTTGAAAAATTAAGTGCTTATAGAAGTGTACAAGAAAAGTCTTCTGAATCTCTTGTCGGATGCCAACAGGCAAAAGATGAGCTATTGTCCAAATTACCGCACTGGGATCTAACCACAATACACGCTCAATGCAAATAATTATGACTCCTGCTGCTGCTTCTGTAGAAAGTTGGGAGTTGAGATGACTGATTAAATCTTGTCCAATTTGTATGTTCCGAGTCATCATCGCCATGACTATTTTGGCAATTTCTCTTTCCAACTCTACGCAGGTCATACCCAAAGTTCCTTCTGTGGCAGAAATCTAGTTCAGATAAGTATATCCAAAGAAGGAGGAAAATGTACCCTAGGATGGATGAAATGTTTAGACGTGATGATGTTGCTGTGTTTTAGAAGCTGGTGTGTCTTTCTCTACAAGTGCGATCGCTACTAAACCAATCCCAGAAACTATAATTAATCCAAGCGTAGATGCAAGGTATGCATTTTTTAGCATTTCTAGGGCATTCTCGAACAAAATATACGTTGTCATTATTCTTACACTCAACTTTAGATGGTAGCTCTTCCTTATTTCTCCACGCTATTACGGTTAAATTCCACAGAGAAATTACTATATCTACCTGCTTAACAATTTGTTACACCTGTAATTATACGGCTAAAAGCTTTTCTTTTCAAAGAAAATGTTTTTTTCGATAAGTTTACTTCAAATGTATATTGAATTACCGTTTATATTTAAAAGCCATGTATGTTCTTGCTACAAA
Source organism: Gloeocapsopsis sp. IPPAS B-1203 (assembly GCF_002749975.1). Taxonomy (NCBI): domain Bacteria; kingdom Bacillati; phylum Cyanobacteriota; class Cyanophyceae; order Chroococcidiopsidales; family Chroococcidiopsidaceae; genus Gloeocapsopsis; species Gloeocapsopsis sp. IPPAS B-1203. The sequence continues at coordinate 23,677 of NZ_PEIG01000007.1, forward strand.
TCGAGTTAAATACTAATCAAGCATTTTTCCAACGTAGCGACAACTGATTGAGAAAGTGCTGCGAAGTCGTAGCCACCCTCTAAGCCAAAAACGACTTTGGGAGTCAGCTGTAGACAATATTCAGTAAACTTGCTGTAATCATGAGGTTGTAGTGCGATTTCTGCTAAAGGATCAGCCGCATTGGCGTCGTATCCTGCACTAACAATTAATAAGTCTGGTTGAAAGTTGGACAAGAAAGGAACAACTTTTTCTTCAAACAAGGGTTGATAGACTGCCATTGTACTACCAGGAGACACAGGTAGATTGAGAACGTTGTTATATTTACCTTGCTCAGATGCTTGTCCAGTTCCAGGGTAGCAAGGAGACTGATGAAGTGAGCAAAAAGCTATCTGAGGATGATTTTCGACGATCGCTTGAGTACCGTTACCATGATGTACGTCCCAATCAAGAATAGCAACTCGGTTAATATCAGGTTGCTCTAAAGCGTAGTGTGCAGCGATCGCCGCGTTGGAGAAAAGACAAAAACCCATACCGCGATCGCTTTCAGCATGATGTCCTGGGGGACGTGTTAGAACAAAAGCTGGATTGTGATTCTCTAAAACAATGCTAACACCATCTAGCCACGCACTGACTGCTAACAAGGCAACGTCATAGCTGCGTGGCGAAACGAGTGTATCTGCTTCTAAATAACCGCCGCCAGTGTTTGCTATGTAGCGAACAAGTTCGATGTACTTCGGTGTATGAATACGTTCTACAAATGCTAATGCTGGAGATTCATTTACCGGCGTAGGCGATCGCCACTCTAGATGGTGTGCAAACTTTGATTGTTGTAGTGCTGTTGCGATCGCGCTTAATCGCTTAGGTGTTTCTGGGTGAAACCGTCCAGTTTTGTGTTCCAAAAACTCATCCGAATAGATCACTGGCAGCATATTACAAACAAAACAGCATGGACTACTGAATCTAAATTGTAGCCTTACTCATCTCGTTTCAAGTCGCTTCTATCATCCATCGGCGTATCATGCATTGGCGGTGTCATTGCTGGATTACCAGTGACTTCTTCTGTTGGCAATTGTTGCATGACATCATCAATTGCTGGCGGATGTTTGATTTTGTCTAACACTTCTGGTGATAGTACATCTTCTGGGCGTTCTTTTTCTGTCATGGGAGCTTTCTATCTAACTTGCCACAGCTTAAACTGCTTTTTTCAAGTTTACACACTACCTTGCGACTTAAATTCTTATGCTCTAAATCTCCTGCATCAGTCACAGATGCCCTTCGACTCTCTTTTGCGCTACCTCAACGAAGTTTCAAGAGATTTGAATTTTAAGTTTTAAACTCAAGACTCTAAATCCGTGGACTTTGTTTATCTAGCAGCGAATTCATTCGCCAAGCTGCTTCCTCCAGTCGTAGAGAAAATATGCTAGAATTGTATCATTATTTAACAAATATTTAGCAGAAAAGTGGAGTAATTTGGCGTTTTTCCACTTTAACGACTAAAAATCTTAGATTTTTGGAGTTTTTCACCATATGACAAGTCAGGATAGGATTATCCCAACTGATCTGCGTAATGAGATGTCCCGCTCCTATTTAGAGTACGCTATGAGCGTCATTGTAGGTCGGGCGCTGCCGGATGCCAGGGATGGTCTGAAACCTGTGCATCGCCGCATTCTTTATGCAATGCATGAATTGGGTTTAACCGCAGATCGCCCGTTTCGGAAATGTGCTCGTGTTGTTGGGGAAGTTTTAGGTAAATACCATCCTCACGGTGATGGATCGGTGTATGACGCACTGGTACGGATGGCACAGGATTTCTCAATGCGATTGCCATTGATCAATGGACACGGAAACTTTGGTTCCGTAGATAACGATCCACCAGCAGCAATGCGATACACAGAATGTCGTTTGCAAGCCTTTACAGGTGATGCTCTCCTTCGAGATATTGAATCAGAAACCGTAGACTTTACCGATAACTTTGATGGTTCGCAACAAGAACCAATTGTCCTACCTGCACGAGTTCCGCAGCTTTTACTCAACGGTGCTTCAGGAATTGCGGTGGGAATGGCGACAAACATTCCTCCACATAACTTGGGTGAATTAATTGATGGATTAGTTGCATTGATTCACAATCCAGAAATTACTGATAACCAGTTAATGCAATACATTCCTGGACCTGATTTTCCTACAGGAGGACAGGTATTAGGCACAAGTGGAATTCGCGAAGCTTATACGACAGGGCGTGGTTCTATTACCATGCGTGGTGTCGCTAATCTGGAAACAATCGAACAACGCGGACGACCCGATCGCGAAGCGATTATCATTACTGAACTGCCATATCAAACCAACAAAGCCGCATTGATCGAACGCATTGCGGAAATGGTTAACGAAAAGCGGTTAGAAGGTATTGCTGATATCCGAGACGAAAGCGATCGCGATGGGATGCGAGTTGTCATTGAGTTGAAAGGCACAGCTTACCCGCGTGTTGTTCTCAATAACTTGTATAAGCAAACGCCTTTACAAGCCAACTTTGGAGCCAATATGCTGGCTTTGGTAAATGGCGAACCGCAATTACTCACCATCAAGCAGTTCCTAAATGTCTTCTTAGACTTCCGCATTGAAGCAATTAGTCGCAGAACGCGCTATGAACTGCGCAAAGCCGAAGAACGCGATCACTTACTGCAAGGTTTATTAATTGCTCTTGCCAACTTGGATGGAATTATTGAATTAATTCGCCATGCAGCAGATGCCCCAACTGCACGTCATGAACTGATCGAAAGATATGGTTTATCTGATGCCCAAGCAGATGCAATCTTACAAATGCAATTGCGACGCCTCACAGCATTAGAAGCTGAGAAAATTCGTCAAGAACACGAGGAATTACAAGTACAGATCGCCGATTTACGCGATATTTTGGCACGCCGCGAACGTGTTTTAGAAATTATTGAAAACGAAGTTACTCAGATTAAAGCAGCTCATGCAACGCCGCGCCGTACAGTTATTGAACCTGATAAAGGTGAGATTGGCGATACTGATTTAATTGCAAACGAGAAAGCTTTAATTCTTGTTACTGAGCAAGGTTACATCAAGAGAATGCCAGTGAATGCCTTTGAGGCACAAAGTCGGGCAACTCGTGGCAAAGCCGCAACCCGCATGAAAGAAGATGACGGCATTGAGCATTTCTTAACATGTTGCGACCACGATAGTGTTTTATTCTTTAGCGATCGCGGTGTTGTTTATTGCCTCAAAGCTTACCAAATTCCTATTGGTTCGCGGACAAGTCGCGGTACGCCAATTGTCCAAATGCTACCAATTCCCAAGGGAGAAAAAATTACATCGGTTGTTCCAGTCAGCGAATTCAGTAGTGATGAATATCTCGTCATGCTGACGCGGGGCGGTTACATCAAAAAAACTGAACTCAGTGCCTTCAGTAATATTCGGGCAAATGGCTTGATTGCAATTTCTTTAGAAGAAGGCGATCAACTGCGTTGGGTACGACGGGCACGTGTAGAAGATAGCATTATCATCGGTTCGCGCTATGGTATGGCAATTCATTTTAGAACTGATCACGAGCAACTACGTCCTCTTGGTAGGGCAACACGCGGTGTAAAAGCAATGAAACTGCGTGAGGGAGACGAACTTATCGGTATGGATATTCTTCCTAGTTCAGTCTTGGCAAACATTAATGATAGTGTCACTGCGGATACTGAAGAAGATATTGAGATTGAGGATGAGACAGAAGACAATGGCGAATTGCTGGAAAACAGCACGCAAGGTCCGTGGGTGTTAATTATTACAATGGGTGGTTACGGTAAGCGCGTACCAGTCACTCAATTCAAATTATACAATCGAGCAACAAAAGGTAAGATTGCAACTAAGTTCAAAGCACGCAAAGGATTTAAAGATCAACTAGCCGCATTGAGGATTGTGAATGAAGTTGATGAACTCATGATGGTGACAAGTCGCGGAATTATTATCCGTCAAGCTGTCAAAGCTATATCACCACAATCGCGTTCTGCTACTGGCGTACGCGTGCAGCGCTTAGACGAAGACGATGCGATCGCTGCTGTTGCTTTAGTTCCTCCTGATGTTAGCGAAGCAACAGAGTCAGATAACTAAGGGCTACAGACCAGCAAAATGCCGATTGTGAAAACGAGATTGAGTAAACAGTACGATCAGAGGTGGGCAATGCTTGCCTCTGGTTTTCTTGCTTTAGCTGGTGGTATGCTCATGGGGCTGACTGTCGCCCCTGTCGAAGCATGGTTTTTGGCATGGATCGCACTAGTCCCTTTATGGGTATTGGTTGCATCTCCCACAAAACGAAAAACTAAACTACTCTCAGCGGTACTGTGGGGAATTGGCTATCACGGTATCGCTTTATCTTGGATTACTGGCGTTCATCCGATGATGTGGATGGGAGTCCCGTGGCTTGCAAGTATTGCGATCGCACTATTTTGCTGGGCTGCGATTACACTTTGGGGCGCAGTCTTAGTAACAATTTGGGCAGTCTGTATGACTGTTTTCAGCCAAGGTTCAGGAATCACCCGCATTCTCATTGGCATTGCATTGTGGTGTGGTTTAGAAAGTTTATGGAGTTTAGGACCTTTATACTGGACTTCACTGTCCTACACTCAAAGCCCTCATAACTTAGTCATTCTCCATCTAGGACAACTTTCTGGTTCCCTCACTGTTACAGCTGCAATTGTTGCAGTCAACGCCTTATTAGCTGAAGCATGGATGAAATATGAGAGATCAGGCGGGGGTTGGGGGTCAGGGATCAAGGATAAAAGGGCTGCAATAAGAGTATTTGCCAGTGGCTGCATACTTTTTGTGACGTTACATCTTGTTGGGTTTGGTTTATATAATCGCCCTTTGGTACAACAACCAGAGACTGCTTTGAGAGTAGGAATTATTCAAGGTAATATTCCTAATCCGATCAAACTTTATCCTGAAGGATTGCGACGAGCGATCGCAGGTTACACTGAAGGCTATCTTACCTTAGTTGATCAAGGAGTTGAGGCAGTTCTGACACCAGAAGGGGCTTTACCTTTTATGTGGAGTGAGGTACAGCGTACTTCTTTGTACTCGGCCGTACAAGAAAAAGGCGTAACCGCTTGGATCGGTGCATTTGGCGAACAAGGACAAAGTTACACCAACAGCATATTTACTCTTACTGAAAAAGGCGAATTCAGTCGCTACGACAAAGTCAAATTAGTACCGATTGGTGAATACATTCCATTTGAACAGGTTTTAGGAGGATTAATTCAACGGTTGTCTCCCCTAGAAGCTAGACAAGTACCAGGTTTGCCAGATCAAATATTTGACACACCTTTTGGACGTGCGATCGCCGTAATTTGTTATAGTTCTGCGTTCCCTGAACAAGTACGATATCAAGCAGCAGCAGGCGGACAATTTATCCTCAGCGCTGCAAACAACGCACATTACAGCCCTTCAATGCCAGCACAACACCATGCTCAAGATACCATGCGAGCAATAGAAACAGAGCGTTGGGCAGTACGCGCAACAAATACAGGTTACTCAGGTATTGTCGATCCGCACGGTAGAACATTGTGGATATCTGACATCAACACTTACGAATTACATGCAGAAACAATCTATCGACGTACTACACAAACTTTATATGTTCGTTGGGGAGATTGGCTGACACCTTTACTATTAGGATTAGCTGTAGTAGTTAAATTGACTGAATTGTATGTAAGTTACCCTAATTCAAGTGAAAGATAGCCGTTAAGTATAGGCAAGCAAGTTATCTACCCCACATCTTAATATTAAATAGATATTACATAAGCTACACATCATTTAAATACGCTTGAATATAATTAGCTAAAATTTTTGGTTGTTCTAATTGGGGAACATGACCGCAATTCTTTAACCAAATTAGTTGAGAATGTGCGATCGCCTGTTGAAACTTCGTTGCATCATTTACACTCAAAGTATCATCGCGATCTCCCCATAAAATCAGTGTAGGTTGACTAATTTCGTGAATTTTATCTGCTAAATCACCATATCCACCACTTTTCATAAAACTCAGCATTGCTTCATACCAATTAGGCATATCTAAATGTAATGATGCACAACGTATTGCTTCTAGAGAATCCGAGTAATTTCCCCAGTAGAGTGCTTGAAGTTTACGCTGTCGCCAATACTCTATTGCTAAATAATCAAAAGGTGAAAACAAAAACTTACCAAGCGGAAAATCACCACTAAAACCTACACTATTAATCAAAATTAATTTTTCCACTGCTTGCGGATAATCCAATGCAAAATCAATTGCTGTTGCGCCTCCCATCGAAGCACCAACTAATGTCAATGGTTGATCGATCAGCTTCCAGAAACTATTAAGATGAGCTTTAATTGAGTTTGGATTGTATTCAATTTCTCTCATTCTTTCAGTAAAACCAAATCCGAGTAGATCGACTGCCCAAGTCTGACGAGATTTAGCGAGTAATGGTAGAAGATAGCGAAACTCTAAGACTGAACTATCAAATCCATGTAGCAGTAAAATTGGTTTACCTGTACCTTGACACACATAAGCTGTCGCGATCGCCTGTTTACTCAACGAAGTTACAATCGACTTACGCTGAATACTTTGAGCTAAAGCAATTGCTGCCTTTTCCTTAAGTAGCTGTACTTGCGATGGTAGAAAGGTAGGAAACATATTTTTAAACAACTTTAACTTTGCTGGCAGCTTGTAGTGCTTTTTCTCTTGCTTCCTCTACATTTATACCTTTAGCCAAGGCTACTCCCATTCGTCGCCCTGGGCGTGCATCTGGCTTGCCAAATAAGCGCAATTCAACATTTTCTGCTAAAGCCTCTGCAACACCAGTATATGAAACTCGATTGGCGTATTCATGAGCTAAGATAACTGCACTTGCTGAAGGTGCTAACAATTCAATTTGCGGTATCGGTAATCCTAAAACAGCCCGCAGGTGTAACTCAAACTCATTAAGATTTTGCGAAATTAATGTTACCATGCCTGTATCATGAGGTCGAGGTGAAAGTTCCGAAAATATGACTTCATCTTTGGTAACAAAAAACTCTACTCCAAAAATTCCTGCACCACCCAAAGCATCAGTAACTTTTTGGGCGATCGCCTGTGCTTCAACTAATAACTCATTTGAAATTTTAGCAGGTTGCCAAGATTCTTGATAATCTCCATTTTCTTGACGATGTCCAATTGCTGGACAAAAAAATGTTGGCGCATTCCACTGCTTAATTGTTAAGAGTGTAATTTCAGTTTGAAACTGAATAAATTCTTCAACAATAAGTTTTTGACTATCTCCTCTGGAATTTTTTATGGCATAATTCCAAGCTGTTGTTACTTCCTCAGGTTGATAAACTACTGCTTGACCTTTTCCTGATGAAGACATAATTGGTTTAACTACATTTGGAAAACCAATAACTTGAGCAGCGGTAACTAATTCATCTAAACTAGCCGCATAAGCATATTTAGCAGTCCGAATTCCAAGTTGAACGTGTGCTAGTTCGCGAATGCGATCGCGGTTCATTGTAAAATTAGTTGCTTTAGCAGTTGGGATAACAGTAATCCCGCGTTGTTCAAATTCAAGTAATTTTTCAGTTCTAATTGCTTCAATTTCTGGAATAATGAAATCGGGTTGATGTTTCTCTATAACAGCTTCTAAATCATCACCATTCAACATAGAAATAACTTCACATCCATCAGCAACCTGCATTGCTGGGGCATTAGCATAACGATCAACCGCAACAATAAAATTTCCTAGCCGTTGCGCTGCAATCACAAATTCTTTACCTAGTTCGCCTGAACCAAGTAACAGAAACTTTCGCGGAAGTGTTAAAATCATGCCTTTTGCTTGAGAATTCTTTTTACTAAAAACACTTTACGCCAAAAGCGAAACCCTCTGTATGACCCATTCATTTTTTATTGAAGATAAGCTAAAACTACCCTTCACAATTCTGAAGTTGCTATCTAATAAACAAAGGGTATATAAGTATATTCACTGAAGTAAGCTATCTTAATGTGTTTTTTTATACTTTGAATAGTTAAATATTTTAAATATAATTCAATCGAACTGAGCGTTACGTATTATTAAATTCTGTCGCTGAATATCAGTTAGTCCAATACCCGTACCAAAATTACAGTTCTCAACTATCGTCTCCAACCAAATCGTTGCATTTAATGTTGCACCAGTCAAATTAGCATTTCTCAAGTTTGCCCTCGTAAAATTGGCAAATATTAAATCAGCATTAACAAGACTACTACCTTGCAAGTTTGCACTAGATAAATCGCCCCGAATCAAATTGCTGTGGTCTAAAATTAAATTAGATAGATCTGCACCTTGAAGCTGAGGAAATTTGACACGACTAGGGTTTTGAAAAAAACGCATAACACAAGCTATGTTTGCTTCGTTTAAGTGTATTTGCGTTAAGAAATCAGCATAACGTGCTAAACCAAGCTGCTGAAGTTGTAGTGAACGTTGACAGCTATCTTTTTGGAGAAACTGCTTGCACACGTCGTAGAGGTTATGAGTTGCAGAATTTAACATTAATGCTAATAACAATTAATTTTGTACATAACTTCTCAGCATCCTGCTGAATTAAATGTAAAAGTAAGATATGACTGTTAATAAAATAACAATTTTTGGGAATAATACACACTAGCAAGCAGGGCTTCTAGTCTAATATTCGTGTTAACTCAGGATAACAAGATAGCTTGTGGTGGTGAGGAAATGAAGGAATTAGTAAACACTGCTATATAAATTTAAACGCTGAGAAACCAGTGAAGGAATTGGTGGGATGAAGAGGCTACCATTATATATTGTATTACTACAAAGTTTATTATTTGTTGGGATTAAACCGGCGATCGCTGGGATTGCTGCTATACCTTCGCAGTCACAACTAACAGAGATTCCAACAGAGGACAACCCTTTGCAAAAGCTACCACCAGGAGTGTGGGTACTCCAAGATGACAAGCCACAGCGTCAACCGTTTGTTTGGGTAGCAGATAATGACAAAACGGCAAAACAGCCATTTTTACAACCTGTCAAAGACGAAAACAAACCTAATATTCCAGAATATTTAGTAACAAAAAATACAAATAAGCAAGCTGACTTACAACCGTTTCATGAGGTTGTTAAAGATACAACAAAAGTAGCAGGATTATATACTCTCTACACGCACAAAGATACAGGCAAAATTTATTTGGAGATCAAGCCGCAGCAGTTAAATCAAAACTTCTTGGGCACGATTACTATGGAATCGGGTATTGGCGAACGTGGAATTTATAGTGGAATGCCTTTACAAGACTTCTTATTTTATTTTCGTCGTGTTAACAATAACTTACATTTTGTAGTACGCAACGTAAACTTTCGGACAAGTCCTGGAGATCCGCAAGCGCGATCGCTAGCACGTTCGTTTAGTGATTCGGTTCTTTACGCTTTACCGATCAAAAGCATTCATCCCCAAAATCAAACAATTCTTGTAGATTTAGGAGATCTTCTCCTCAGTGATGTTCCAGGGTTATCGTCGCACCTGTCAACAATGCTGTCAGTTCCCTATCAACTTGACAGCAAAAAATCGCATTTTGGTGATGCTAAAGCTTTTCCCTTAAATGTTGAGATCGAGTCAGTCTATGGCTTTTCTTCAACCAATAGTAGTAATCCAGCAAATTTATCAACAATACCAGATAGCCGCGCCTTAACTCTGCGCGTCCGCTACAGTTTTTCTGAATTACCCAAAAACAGCAATTATCGTCCGCGTCTAGCTGATGAACGCGTGGGCTATTTTATTACAGCTTATCAGGACTTTTCCAATGACGATCGCAGCGATCCTTTCGTTCGTTACATTAATCGCTGGGATCTCGAAAAACAAGATCCCAATGCCCCGCTATCACTACCCAAAAAGCCGATTGTCTTTTGGATTGAAAATGCTGTTCCGCTAGAATACCGCGAAGCGATCAAAGAAGGCGTTTTGATGTGGAACCAAGCTTTTGAAAAAGCAGGATTTAAAGATGCTATACAAGTCAAGCAAATGCCTAATGATGCTAAGTGGGACCCTGCTGATGTGCGCTATAACACAATTCGCTGGATTAACACCGTCGATGGCTTTTTTGCTTTAGGACCATCTCGCGTTAATCCTTTAACAGGAGAAATCTTAGATGCCGATATTTTAGTTGATGCTAGCTTTGTCCGCCGACTTAAGCACGAATATCGTAATTTAATCCAACAACATCAAACACAACCAACATCATTACTATCTCATATGATGGGGGCTTCTGGTAATCTTTGTACCAATGAGTTACGCCAGGGTGACTCACAACCAACCTTAGCAAGTGCCGCTGGTATTGCCAGCCCAGTTCCTTCGCGTTTGTCACCGCTATCACAAATGGCAATAGAATACGATCTGTGTTATGGCATTGAGGCACTCAACCAGTTTGCGATCGGGTCCTTAGCACTATCGCTGTTTCAAGACACAGCACCAAACAGCGATCAGATGAAAGATTATATTCATCAATACTTACGACTCATTATCGCTCATGAAATAGGACACACTTTGGGTCTACGGCACAATTTCCGTGGTAGCACATTATTGCAACCAGAAGAATTAAATAATACAACTGTTACCCAAATTAGGGGTTTGACAACCTCGGTGATGGATTACATTCCACCAAATTTAGCACCACAAGGAATGCAGCAAGGAGATTATTTTCCCTCAGTTGTTGGTCCTTACGATGTTTGGGCAATTCAATATGGCTATACCCCAACTGATGCAGCACACCCGATCGCTGAAAAGCCGTTTTTAGATGAAATCGCACAGCGTTCCGCACAATCAGAACTCGCCTATGCTACTGATGAAGATTTGTTTGACCTCGATCCCGAAGTGAATGCTTGGGATAATAGTAGTGATGTGCTGCGTTACTCACAGTGGCAATTGGAAAACTCGCGTGTGATGTGGGATCGCTTGCATAAACGTTATCCAAAAACAGGAGAAAGTTATGCCAAATTGAGTGAGTTATTTGATGCGGTGTTTCTACATTACCTGCGCCATACTTACTACACAACGAAATACATTGGTGGGCAAACTTTCTCACGCAACCATGCTGGAGATCCTGACGGGAGACTACCATTTGAACCTGTACCTGTAGAAAAACAGCGTCAAGCGCTAGCAACATTAGAGAAATACATCTTTGCAGCGGATGCTTTTAATTTTCCACCCGATTTACTCAACAAATTAGCACCGTCACGATGGCGACACTGGGGTAGCGATGTCACGCTAGGGCGTCTTGACTACCCAATTCACGATAGTGTGAACTTGATGCAAAGTTTGGTACTCAAAGAGTTACTCTCAGGCGATCGCTTGGTTCGTTTGCGTGATATTGAACTCAAAAGTGAAGCTGAAACTGTATTAACGCTACCAGAGTTATTTGATACTCTCCAAAATGATATTTGGACAGAAGTCATCGAACCAGACCGACGCAATCCTGATATTAATAGTCTACGTCGTGCTTTACAACGAGAACACCTAAAGATTCTCACGGCAATGGTGCTACGTAACTCCTCTGTACCAGAAGATGCCCGTACACTTGCTTGGTATAAACTAAGACAACTTCGCGGTCACTTGAATCGAACTTTATCGCGCTCAAATAAGTTTGATGAATATACAAAAGCCCATTTAGAAGAAACACGCGATCGCATCGAAAAAACACTCAATGCTCAAATGCAATCGCGATAATCATAAGAAGTTAGGGTAGATAGGTAGTATCTAATATCTAGAGTGGTTAGTGATTAGTAATGAGTGATGAGCAACTAGTCACTAGCAACTAGCAACTAGCCACATGACTTATTTGCCCTATTTCTTTCAACTATCAAACCGACAAGTTTGGTTTCAAGCGATCGGTCGATTACTCTACCAAACAGGTTATGGGTTGATTCAGTTTTACATTCCGCTGATCTTCGTTAAACAAATAGGTTTATCTGCAACTGCAGTCGGAATTGGAATTGGTAGTGGTTCCCTTGCGGGTGTTATCGGTCATTTCTTGGGTGGCTATCTAGCAGATTCTCAGTATGGTCGTAAAAAAACACTATTCATCTCTGCTATTTTGTCAATCTTTGCTGCACTTGTTTTGGTGCTGACTCACAATTTACCACTGCTAGTTGTTGCAAACTTAATTATGGGTTTGAGTGCGGGTTGTTATTGGACTGCAGCTGATGCTGCAGTGATTGATGTAACAACTTCAGAACAGCGTCACCATGCATTCGCAATTTTAGTTCTAGCAGACAGTATAGGTAATGGTCTAGGAGTTTTTAGCGGGGGATTATTGCTTACCCTGGTTCATCGCATTGAAGCACTTTTTGTTTTGAGTGGAGTTTTGTTTCTTGTATTTCTGGTGCTCATTCAAGTTGCGATTATTGAAACACGGCATGACACTTCTCATGATACCAATACACTTCAAGGATTTGCGATCGCTCTCAAAGATCGCGCTCTGAGGCTATTTGTTGTTGTTAATGTTCTGTTTACTACTTATGTTGCTTTAGTTAGCAGCACTTTACCTCTATACTTCACATTGCTACCGCAGAATACAACTCAAAATACAGCAAGCTCATTAACAAGTGTTGCCAATCTATTTACATGGTGTTATGTCGGTTTGGGCGCAGTCTTACAGTTACCTCTTGTCCAAATTTTAGGCTCATTAGTAAAAATCAAAGTTTTAATGATTTCTATGCTATTGTGGGGGACAGGATTTTTCTTAGTTTGGGCTACTGGAGTAGATTCATCAATCCGGTTTGCATTGATAGTTGCTGCATTTAGCGTGTTATCAGTTGCCTCCATTATCTATAAACCTTTTGCTCCAGCAATTGTTGCCGAGTTAGCACCGCCTTCACTACGAGGAGTGTATCTAGCAATCAGCTACCAATGTTGGTCTATTGGTTATTTTATTGGTCCTATTGTTGGAGGTTGGGCAATAGATCAACCACAAAATATTTCTCACCATTCATGGTTAGTTGTCGCTCTAAGTACTCTTTGCGGTATTCTTGCTTTATATGTTCTGGCACGGCACAAAGTAACTAACGAATCTGTTGTGGCAGTCGAAGAGTCAATATCAATTGCTCGATAGCATAAATGTTTAGCGAATTTATTCGCTGCGACATAAATTAAAGTCTACCTCTACGGACTTACAAACAAAACTCTAACTCTTGAATGTGCACTTGTTCGCTTTGTTTGGGCAACCTCGAAGAGCATTTATAATTCACTTTTTAGGAAACTGGCGATCGCGTACTTCCACTGCAAAACTCTGTACAGCTTGAGCGATCGCCTCACTCAAATTGGCATACATTTTGGCGAAAGGCGGTTGTTTCTCGGATAAACCCAACAAATCAGACGTGACTAATACTTGCCCATCACATCCAGAACCAGCACCAATTCCAATCGTAGGAATTGTGAGTTTCTGCGTAATTTGAGCAGCCAACTCTGAAGGAATATGTTCTAGGACAATACTAAATGCGCCTGCAGCTTCTAAAGCGATCGCTTCAGTAATCAACCTTTCGCTATCTGTTGATGTTTTGCCTTGTTGACGTAACCCTAACTGATGAACTGATTGGGGGGTTAAACCAATATGTCCCATTACGGGAACTCCAGCTTGGACTAAATGCCCTACAGTCTCTACAATTGCCGGATATCCACCTTCAATCTTTACAGCCTGTACCCCTGCTTCTTTTAAAGCTCTACCCGCTGAATGCATCGCTTGCTGAAAGCTTTCTTGATAAGTCAAAAAAGGTAAGTCGAACACAACTAGCGCATTTTTCACACCTCGGCGTACAGCCTTTGCGTGATGCAACATTTCTTCTAGTGTCAGAGGTATAGTTGTCTCGTAACCTAGCATACCTGCCAACGAATCACCTACTAAGATCAAATCTACGCCAGATTTATCTAATAACCTTCCTGTTGTGTAATCCCAAGCAGTAAGAGCGACAATTGTTCGCCCTTGTTGTTTCCATTGGATAAGTTGCTGGGTAGTGATGGGCATATGTCACTGGTCGTTGGCGAAAGGCAGTCAGAAATATACTGAGTGAAAAGAGCACTATCTTAAGTATGCCAGATTAAATTTAGCTACTTGCTCTCAAAGCAGTCCTGGCAAGTTGTCGCTGTCCACATCGCACTATGCTATTGAGTTTTGTTAAGTAGTATCTCTTTTTGTTTTTATTTGTCTATAACATAGAACTAAAACTTCACTGCATTACGCCAGCACTTTAAAAAGAGATTTACTACTTTTAGTTATATTTTTCCCAAATCCAACGATTTCTTAATTAATTTGGAAAATGTATTTTTTACTACATTTCAAATATTATATCACAAAAATTAATATTTCGTAAGATTTATAAAGTTTAATTATCAAACTATACAGCAGATTTAAATCTTAACTTATTAAATCCTTGGTATAGTTTTCCTAAGGAAGCTTGCTACTTAGCAAGTGGAAGTGAGTGACTTCTTGGGAAGAAAATATGTCTTACGCTCAAACAAAGACTCAGACAAAAACTGGGTATCAGGCAGGGGTTAAAGATTACAGACTAACCTATTACACCCCAGATTACACACCTAAAGATACGGATATTCTAGCGGCGTTCCGCGTCACTCCTCAGCCTGGAGTTCCTCCAGAAGAAGCTGGAGCTGCTGTGGCTGCTGAGTCTTCCACAGGTACATGGACAACAGTGTGGACAGACTTATTAACCGACCTAGATCGCTACAAAGGTCGTTGCTACGATATCGAACCGGTTCCAGGTGAAGACAACCAGTTTATCTGCTACGTTGCTTACCCATTGGATCTGTTTGAGGAAGGTTCTGTTACCAATATGTTGACCTCGATTGTAGGTAACGTATTTGGTTTTAAAGCGCTACGTGCATTACGTTTGGAAGACTTGCGGATTCCTGTTGCTTATTTGAAAACCTTCCAAGGACCTCCGCATGGTATTCAAGTTGAGCGTGACAAACTAAACAAGTATGGTCGTCCATTACTAGGTTGTACGATCAAACCAAAGCTTGGTCTATCGGCTAAGAACTACGGACGTGCAGTTTATGAATGCTTGCGTGGTGGATTAGACTTCACCAAAGACGATGAAAACATTAATTCGCAGCCTTTCATGCGCTGGCGCGATCGCTTCTTGTTCGTAGCAGAAGCAATCCATAAATCTCAAGCAGAAACAGGTGAAATTAAAGGTCACTACCTCAATGTTACTGCTCCTACCTGTGAGGAAATGATGAAGCGGGCTGAGTTCGCTAAAGAACTTGATATGCCCATTATCATGCACGACTACTTAACTGGTGGTTTTACTGCTAATACCACTTTGGCGCGTTGGTGTCGCGATAACGGTGTCCTGCTACACATCCACCGTGCGATGCACGCAGTCATCGACCGTCAAAAGAACCACGGTATGCACTTCCGCGTATTAGCAAAATGCTTGCGGATGTCTGGTGGCGACCACTTACACTCTGGTACTGTAGTTGGTAAGCTTGAGGGTGAGCGCGGCATTACAATGGGCTTCGTTGACTTAATGCGCGAAAACTATGTAGAGCAAGATCGCGATCGCGGTATCTTCTTTACTCAAGATTGGGCTTCTATGCCTGGTGTTATGCCTGTAGCTTCTGGTGGTATCCATATTTGGCATATGCCAGCGCTAGTAGAAATCTTTGGTGATGATTCCTGCTTGCAATTTGGTGGCGGTACTCTGGGACATCCTTGGGGTAACGCGCCTGGTGCAACTGCTAACCGCGTCGCACTAGAAGCTTGTATTCAAGCTCGTAACGAAGGTCGCAGTTTGGCTCGTGAAGGTAATGATGTTATCCGCGAAGCCGCTAAGTGGAGTCCTGAACTTGCTGTTGCTTGCGAACTCTGGAAAGAAATCAAGTTTGAGTTTGAGGCAATGGATACACTCTAATAGGCAAGTGGCAAGAGGCAAGAGGTAACAGTAGAGATGAAGTTGAATCTAACTCGCTCCTCGCCCCTCGCTCCTCGCCCCTCTTGTTCGGCTGGGGTCAAGCATGGATTTAAAAAAAATTGCGAAAGATACAGCTAAAACGCTCTCAAGCTACCTGACTTATCAGGCAATGAGAACGGTACTAGCTCAGATCAGCGAAACTAATCCGCCTCTAGCATTTTGGCTGCATCGCTTTTCTTCTCAAGAAGTCATTCAAGATGGAGAAGCATACATCAATAAGTTGTTTCAAGAGAAACCTGATTTAGCTTTGCGGATCATGGTTGTCAGAGAACACATAGCACAGGAAGTTGTTGACTTTCTTCCTGAGATGGTTCTGCTTGACATTCAACAAGCCAACATGGAACACCGCAGACAGCACTTAGAGCGGATTACGCAACTTGAATCTAACCCCAGCTATGAGGAACAAGCAACAACTGAGACTAATTTGGACAATCCCTCCAATTAGTACAACACCCTAATCGATCAGAGCAAAACACTTTTTTTGAAGATATGCAAACTTTACCCAAAGAGCGTCGCTACGAAACCCTGTCTTATCTCCCACCTCTAAGCGATGCTCAGATTAATAAGCAGATCCAGTACATTCTGAATCAAGGTTATATTCCAGGAATTGAGTTCAACGAATCTTCTGAGCCAGAGCAACACTATTGGACACTTTGGAAATTACCTTTATTTGGTGCTAAAAGTACTCAAGAAGTACTCAACGAGGTTCAAGCTTGTCGTTCACAGTATAGCAATTGCTACATTCGCGTAGTAGGCTTTGATAACGTTAAGCAATGTCAAATTCTGAGCTTTATCGTGCATAAACCAAATCAAAATAGCAGCTACGGCGGTAGATACTAAATTGGTGTTTGAATATATGGGGAAGCTGTAACTGAGTCGTCTATCCCCTGGTAAAAGAGGTAGCAAATCTGCCTCTTTTTTTGCTGAATTAAGCTTTAAATTGTTAATCGTAAATTTATGAGTTACTACATTTCTCCTCGTTTTCTTGATAAACTTGCAGTTCACATTACAAAAAACTTTCTCGATCTTCCAGGAATTCGAGTACCAGTGATTTTAGGTATTCATGGACGTAAAGGAGAAGGTAAAACATTCCAGTGCGGATTGGTTTTTGAGCGCATGGGAATTGAGGTTATCCACATTTCAGGCGGAGAACTTGAAAGTCCAGATGCTGGAGATCCAGCAAGGTTGATCCGTCTACGCTATCGCGAAGCCGCGGAATTAATTAAAGTGCGTGGCAAAATGGTTGCTTTAATGATTAATGATCTCGATGCTGGGGCGGGAAGATTTGACGAAGGAACGCAGTATACAGTCAACACGCAGTTAGTAAACGCTACATTGATGAATATTGCTGATAATCCTACTGATGTGCAACTTCCTGGAAGCTACGACTCTACGCCACTGCACCGCGTCCCAATTATCGTTACAGGCAATGACTTTTCTACTTTGTATGCACCACTGATTCGTGAAGGGCGCATGGAAAAGTTCTATTGGGAACCAGATCGCGACGATAAAATTGGTATTGTTGGGGGAATTTTCTCCAATGATGGACTATCTTCTCAAGAAATCGCCCAACTTGTTGATACCTTTTCCAGTCAGGCAGTGGACTTTTTCAGTGCGTTGCGATCGCGTATTTATGACGAACAAATTCGTCGCTTTATCCATGAGATTGGTGTAGAACATGTGTCATTACGTGTGGTAAATAGTACCGAAGGATCGCCAATATTCAAAAAACCTGAGTTTGGTTTGTCACGCCTGATTGAACAAGGCAATTTTATGGTTCAAGAACAGCAACGTGTGGACAATTCGCGCCTAGTTCATGAATATAACCAAGCTTTGTATTATGCAAATCGCAATCCGATTAGTGCTAACCGAGGACAAACACCTCCTCAAACCAAATCAGCACCAGAAAACAAAACGTCTGTACAGCCTGCTGCACAACCACAAATCGAGCAACCCACACTTGAATCAAGGAAACCAACGTATTTTCAACCAAAGCAATATGAACCTAGTTCTTTAAATCCGCCGCGCTATAACGGATTTAACACTTCAATGAACCGTCATAACGAAGTATTGACACGAAGAGTTGGTTTAGCAACATTAGAACAAGTCAAAAACTTAATTGCTCAAGGGTATCATATTGGTATTGAATATGTAGATAAAAGACGTTTTCGTACTAACTCATGGCAAAGCTGTAGCCCTGCGATTTTTGGTGAGTCAGAAGCTGTAATTGCCTTAGAAACCTGCCTGGATGAGCATAACGGCGATTATGTGCGGATCTTTGGTGTCGATCCTAAAAATAAGCGTCGAATTATGGAAACAATTGTACAAAGACCAGATGATAATTAGCAGTTACCTAATTGTTGAAAGTAAATGGAAAAATAGTATGCACAATCCACTTGCCATTATGTATTAATAACGTCACACCACTTGCTATAAACTCGAAATACAACTGCTGGTGTTGAAATTGTGTCCATGCTGCTTTAAAGTTCTGCCGCGTTAAATCTCGAAATGCAACTGTCATATGTGGGGCAAAAGGACGTGTTTTAGAAACAGGATCGACAATTCCTAATAATTCACAATGCGTCATTAAGTCAGCTTGCGCATTTAGTAGTTCTGGAGATTTGCGTACATTGATGTAAATGACACGTGGTGAGAAAGCACCAAATCCATCTAGGACAATGGGTACTAGCGATCGCTGCTGAACAAAATTTTTGAGATGACTTTCTAGTTCATTAACACGCTCAACCTCCCAAAGAAATGGTGGCTGTAATGTAATATGAGGTGGCGATCGCAATGCACCTCGGCTATTATAATGTTCAGCAAAATGTTGCTGGATGTCTCGCACAGAATTTTGAATTTCCAGTGGTGGCAATAAAGCAATAAAATAGCGATTGGTTATTTGAGCCAATCTGATAACCTGTAAAAACTTCTTCTTTATATTAATGCTGAGGACTTGTAACATAAATGCCTTGGTTTGTCAAAATTGAGAAGGGCATCGTCGAAAAGCCGGAGTTTGACCAACACATACCTGCTCACAAAGCTTACGTCAAAGAATTAATTGCCAACGGACATCAAGCCCGTAGTGGCTACTGGGCACAGCGTGGCGGCGGCATGATGATCTTTCAAGCCGAATCACTTGAAGAAGCAAAAGCGATCGTGGCAAAAGATCCTTTAATTCAAAACGGTTGTGTGCAATATCAGCTTTACCAATGGCAAGTTGTAGTTGAGTAGGAATTGAGTAGATGGATAAAAAACTAACTTCAAGAAGGTAATTGCTAAGTGCTAATTGGTTATTGACAAAGAACACTCAAAACTCAAAAGTCCGTGTTATGCTAGGGTTAGACCTGGACCTATGCGATCATAACGCCCAAACCTTGTCAGGACCGGAAGGTAGCAGCAATACGGGATGCTTGTGATAGGCGTAGACTCCGGGTCGCCTTAGTTTAGGGAGCAGATCGTTGCCATGCCTGGATTTGGAGATGTAGTACAAAGAGCTTTTTATCTCGGCGTTGGGCTAGCTTCTTATGCAGGTGAGAAAGCAGGTGTCAAATTAGCAGAGTTGCGATCGCAAGCACAAAAGTTAGCCGATGAAATGGTTTCTCGTGGTGAGATGACCACTGATGAAGCCAAGAAATTTGTAGAAGATTTGATGCAACAAGCGCAACAACCCTCTGCAAATGAACCAAGCTCTGGTGCGCAAAATAGAGAACCACGCCGCATTGAGATCTTGACTGACGATGAACCAACTACAGTACAGCAGGAAGACCAAGATGTAGATAACCTGCGTCAGCAAGTATTAGGACTACAAGAAGAACTACAAAGACTGAAGCGACAACAATAACGAACTAAATAGAATCTAATGACTGCTTGTGTTCACTACTGTTTTTAGACTATAGATTGAATAGGGCAGGCTGACTTAACTAAATCGGTAGCTGATCGCGTCCCTTTGGGAGTAAGCAAGGACGTACTCGTTTATGGAAAAGTGGCAAAAAGACCTTTTTGAAATGCTAGAAACAGTAGCAGATGAAGTAGAACGATTTTTTCAAGGAGTGTCAGACGCTGTAGATTCAGTATTTGAGATTTCTGAAGAAATAACTGAGCAAGTACACAACACGATCGCCATAGAAATTGACCAATATTTAAATGACTTAGTTGATCCATTGCTTGAAGTTTACTGGGAATTAGAAGAATTTGTAGGAGAAGCTGAACATTCTTTTCCGTACGAAGTTGAGCCTAGCCCAGAGCAAAATCCTGCCTGTATTGGTTGTCATCATTACCACGGTCAAGTGTACAACGGAAACTTATTAGTTTGTGCAATGCATCCTTATGGTTGGGATGATAATAACTGTCCAGATTGGGAGCAGTATTAAAAACTATGAGTCATGATTCAAGCTTAGTGCAAAGTGCATCAGATTCGAGCTTAGCAGATAGTAATGCAGCTACTGAGCAAAAGTATGGAGAGCGTCAAATCGCTGATGGAAAGCTGATTACATTTCCTAATCCTCGGATTGGACGCTGGTACAACATTCACATTACTTTACCAGAATTTACTTGTAAATGTCCTTTCTCTGGCTATCCTGACTTTGCCACAATCTATATTACTTATGTTCCTAACGAGCGAGTTGTAGAACTTAAAGCAATTAAACTATATATCAATAGTTACCGCGATCGCTATATTTCACACGAAGAATCTATTAATCAAATTTTAGATGACTTTGTTGCCGCCTGCGATCCGTTGGAAGTCTCAATCAAGGGTGACTTTAATCCTCGTGGCAACGTTCACACCGTTATCGAAGTAACTCATAAACGCGAGTCGAGTAATACATTAACTGTAAAAAACTAAGCATCCTGGTTAGCGATCGCCTGCACAGAGTTGTGTTCTTCTATTATCTGTTTTTGTCCTAACTGCTCTAATAGCGTCAAAAACTCTCGTTCAAAAGCAACGTGAGCGCGATTTGTTTTACCACCGATGTAAAGCTTGCCATCTTTTTGTAATGCCCAAACTTGTGAATGAGAGACGTAACTCATGATGACACCCAACATCAGCAAGCCAAAACCTGAATAAACAAAGGGAATCCCTGGATCTGCTTTAATTTGTAATCCTGTACTACCGACAACTTCTTCGATCTTCAACTTAACACCGTTGACCTCAACAGCCATTCCAGGGCGCACAGTATTGATTAATTGCCCCGTTGTGTCGTATAGCAGCAGCATTCCTTGTAGATCTCTAGCAACAAGTGAAACCCCTGCACTCAAGTCAGGTTTTGTGGGAATCCAAGTTGCCCAAAGACGTCCTTGTCCATTGGTGTTTAACCGTGCCATTGGTAATTGCAAAATGGGGCTTTTGTTCAGTCGAATGCGAATTGCTGCAATTCCCCAGTCAGTTTGATAAAAAGTGACACCACGATGACGTAGTGGTTCATTAACAAAAATCTTTTTGTGCTTAACTTCTTGCCCTTGATTGTCAATCACAGATAAATCTGAATAAAATTGGTCGATTCCGCCAGTAGGCGTATAGTCGATCCAAAATCTATTAACTCGTACAGACCAATCTTGAGGAATTTGTGGTGTTGCCCAAGGACCAGCATCAACAATATTTTGAACTTTAAAACTTTCTCCACTCGCAACCATTTCTTGCGCCATGAAGCCTGTCAACGCTCCCCAAATTGCGCCCACAAGAATCAAAATCATACTAGCATGGACAACAATTGGTCCAACACGTCCAACAAGACCTCGACTAGCGTAAAGCGCGTCTCCTTCACGAAAGACTTGATAGCGTTTTTCCAACAAAGGTACCAAGTTATCCAAGGGTGTGCGGTCAACTTCTGCACTCAATGCAAACTTCCGAAACTGCTGTGGTTGTTTGTAAAACTTCCAAGTCCGCGCAAACCATTTCAGTGCAGGTAATTGGCGTCTAAATGTACAAGCAGTTAAGCTAGAACCGAACAAAATCAGCAGTGCCAAAAACCACCATGTTCGATAAACATGATCTAGCCCTAAACTCAGTAAGACTTTCCAGCTAAGAAAGCCAAACAATGCTGGATCTTCAGGATAATTTGCTTGGTAAAACGGAACTGATTGTCCTTGTTCAATGACAGTACCAGAGATGCTAAAAACGGCGATCGCTAGCAACAAGACAATTGCCAAACGCAAATCCGTCAGTACAGGTAAAAACTCACGCCGAAAAAAGCGCCGCAGTGACAACCCCAAATTTGACTTAGCAGAATCCAAAGACATTGACTTAAATAATTCCTACTGGAATACGAGACAAAAGCGAAAAGACACCAAAACCAACAAGTAGCGCTCCACTTACAGGTGTAATCCAACTTGACCAGCGGCGCAATTCTAACAGTTTTTTGATAGCAACTGTAAAAGTTCCTGCCAAGATTAACGGCATGACATAACCCACTGTATATGCAAGAAGTAAAGTAGCACCAAGCATTAAATCTTGCGTTGTTGCCACCCAAGCAAGCAAAGTGGCTAATACAGGTGTACTACACGGCGAAGCAACCACACCAAAGCTTAAACCAACAAGGTAGGAACGAACTCCAGGGGGTAAATCTTGCGACCATTCCACACTCCCGAATGATGGAAATTGTAAGGGCAATGCTTCAAGTAGATTCAGCCCCATTAAAATTGCGACAATACTGACAATAATAGGCAGCCCAATACCTACTTGTCCGTAAACTCGTCCTAAAAAAGCTGCGACAATGCCTAAGGCTGCTAAGGTAGTTGCTAAACCCAGAGCAAACCAAGTAGACATTCGCATGGCGTGCCAGCGGTTTTCTGCTTCATAACCACCAATGTAGCCTACTGTAATCGGTAGCATCGATAGCATACACGGTGTCAAGCTAGTCAATAAGCCAGCAGTAAAAATGATACCAACACTAAACCAACCAAGATGCGTCAATTGGTTGGATACTAGTGTATTTGCAAAATGTTCAAGTTCATATAACCGAGTTTGCCAAATCTCAAGCATGGAGCAGATACATTGAAAGGCTGATTCTGCTTCAATCTTAGCTTAGTCACATCCAAGTAAGGCGTTAAAGTTGTCTACTCGTGGCACGTCCTGGTAGTGTCACAACTTGAGTGTCCGCATTCTCTCTTGCAACACGGATCAGTAATCCAGCAATCATTAAGCTAGCAATGATAGAATTACTACCGTAGCTAACGAAGGGGAGTGGTAAACCTGTTGTAGGTAAAACTCCTGTAGAAACGCCGATGTGAAGCATTGATTGTCCTACTAAGAAAATCATTGCGCCAATTGCGATTAATCTATTTACTGGGTTCCATGCTTTGAGTGCCACAACTAAAGCGATCGTTGCATATACAACCAAGAGAAACAACAATAACACGCCCCCAACAAAGCCAAACTCTTCTGCGAAAATTGCAAAAATAAAGTCAGTATCTTGAATTGGCAAATAAAACAATTTTTGTTGCGATAGTCCAAATCCAGCACCCCAAGTTCCACCCGAACCAACTGCAAGCAGACTTTGAACCAACTGATAGCCACTCTTTGCCGGATCTATCCAAGGATTGCGAAAGGAAATGACTCGCACAAGTTGATAAGGATTTAAGCTAATGCTTGTTACAGCTACTAATATACCGAGTAAAGCGGTTCCTACTAACTGAAAATAAGGTAAACCTGCTGCAAGTGCTACTAACCAAAGTGCCATTCCACAAAGCGCTGTTGTGCTTAAATTTGGCTGACGGAGAATTCCTGCCAACATCAACGCAAAAACTATTAGCCAAAATAAGCGGGCATTCCAGCGAATTCTATGCCATTGCCCAAAAACACGGGCACTTTGTAAGATTAGAAACGGCTTGATTAACTCAGAAGGTTGAATCAAAATCCCCATAACAGATAACCAACGTCTAGCCCCCTCAATCTCTACTCCCACGCCTGGAATAAGTGTCAAAAAAATTAATCCTAAAAGAACTAATACACCCCAATGCGCGATATTTAAAACTGAACGTAAAGGTGAATGGACAAGAAAGTTAAATGCTACTAAACCAATAGTTGCTCCTATTAGTTGGCGCTTGAGGAAATACAGCCCATCTCCATACTTTACATCAGCGACTGGATAGGACGCAGAAAACAGAATGACTAACCCCATGAATAACCATAGTAAAGTTAGCCAGCGCAATAGACGGGCTTCGTTGACCCATCCAGTCACAGATTTGTCAAAGAAAGGAATGAGTTGACGGATCTGCACGGCAATTAAGTCGAATTTATAACATTAGGAGTATAGCGGTTATTTGAATAATGCGATCGCATTATTCAGTGCCACGTCAAAAGTTTTTATAAGAATTGTTAACTTACTACAGATATAAATAAAGAGGTCTTTTAAGACCTCTCAACACTAATCAACACTAATTAAATCTAAAAATTAATTACAGCAGCCCTGTATTCATTCCAGGTTTTCCTGTGGCCAGTTCCACCTTTACAATCTTGCCACCCATTTTCATGATCCGTTGCTGTTCCCGAAACCAGTTGTCGTAAGGAACGAGCTTAGTGAAGTAGGTGTTTTGCAACTCCCGCTGTGTTCTAATCCGTGTTTGACTAGGAACACAGGCAGTAACCTTAAACATCCGCATTGGTTAACTCTCTCCTGGATTATTGAATTAGAAAAATTTTTGATTTCAATTGATTTGAGGGCAACAAAATACCACTGCTACCCTATTTTCTCATGCTTTGCTTACACAATTCTTTAATAAGCGAACAATTTCAGCTAATTGCTCAAAGGCTGGAAGTAAAGCGTCAATGCCAAACCTCTTAACACTTATTGCCTCACACTGAGGCTTTGAATAAGCGGTAACATGTCTGAGCACTCACGATCAACTTCCAGACCTTAATTTAAGGAGAATTACCTTGAAGCTTTAGCTATCCTCTGTTATCAAGAGGAATAAAGCTTAGCTCAAGCCAGAGCAGATATAGTCAAAGTAAACACCCATTTCCTTACCAGCATCAGGACCTACTAAACTAGCAGTTACTTCTTTCATTGCTTGGATAGCTTGTACTGTTGCGCCGATAGGAACACCCAAAGAATTGTATGTTTCTTTAAGACCGTTAAGTACGCGCTCATCAAGGATAGAAGGATCTCCCGCTAACATGGCATAAGTCGAGTAGCGCAAGTAGTAGTCAAGGTCGCGGATGCAAGCAGCATAGCGGCGAGTTGTATACATATTGCCGCCTGGACGAGTGATATCAGAGTAAAGCAGAGACTTTGCTACTGCTTCTTTGACAATTGCTGCCGCATTAGCACTGATTGTTGTAGCAGCACGTACTCGTAGTTCGCCTGTTTGGAAGTAGCCTTTTAGCTTCTCCATTGCGGAGTTGTCAAGGTACTTACCTTGTACGTCTGAAGCATTAATTACTGATGTAATCGCGTCTTGCATGGTTTTAATTCCTTATTTCCCACCGTGTTGCAATTGTTAGTTTGAGAAGTAGGTTCTCACACCCTACTGCATAGCACCGACTAGATAGTCAAAGTAAGAGCCAGCTTCAGAAGCATCTTCCGAAGACATCATCGAGGTAGCAACATTCTTCATTGCTCGGACACTTTCAGCAACTGCTTCAATCGGAGTGCCGAGTGACTTATACATTTCGCGGACGCCAACAACACCAATTTCTTCAATTGGTGTAACATCACCAGCGACAACTCCGTAGGTGATCAAGCGTAAGTAATAATCCATATCACGCAAGCAAGTTGCAGTCATTTCCTGACCATAGGCGTTTCCACCAGGGGAAACAACATCAGGACGCTTTTGGAATAATTGATCGCCGGCTTGCTTAACAATACGCTCGCGGTTGTCTGTTAGGGTCTGAGCGATCCGTAAACGGCGCTCACCACTAGTAACAAAGCTCTTGATCCGATCAAGCTCACCAGGGCTGAGGTAGCGAGCTTCGGCATCCGCATTCACGATCGATTTCGTGACGATACTCATTAACCGATTCCTCCAAAAATTAATGAAACCAGGTTTATTTAGTTTCCCGTACTTACTTTGACAGTAATCCGAGACTGCTAGCACACACCTTGAGTTACTCAAGTGCTGGGTATTGCTAGTAGAAATTTACTCAACTTTCTGGATGCTACTGCGCGGAATTCCGCTACTTGCGCACTCCATTTGGGGAGAGTTCCCAATTTTTCCAAGGTGTTTTTTATAACAGTAGTATTACCTTGGCTAGCTGTATCTATGCTTAAGCGTTTTGCTTTGACTTGCCAGCTAATTCACTGCTTTCGTCTAGACATTTACCAGCTACCTGCGTAACTAGAGATACATTAAGCTTGCAGATACAGTTACCTTCCGCAAATATTTTGCGGCATTTAGTTCATCTTCTGAGTCACCTGTTAACAGTTTTTAACATTAATTTTCAGTTTTCTAACAGACAAGAAGCTCTAACCAGTCATTTTGTCTTGACTGGTCAGAGGATACTAGTAGCCTACTCAGACTAAATGAAGCTTAGACTCTAGAAGCGGTTTAAAACCGAAGGAGACAAATCAGACCAAGATTGCTTAACCAGATCAGCAGCAGCCTTCACACTACCCAAATAGTTACCGGCTGGTAAAGAGGGATAGCGACGATAAGGTACAACATCCTCGCCAAAAAATTGAGCGTACTCAGCACTGTCTACCATTGCATCAACAGCAGCTTTCAGACCGCCATCAGCTAATAACTTATTGTATTGACGAATTTCTTGCTGCGTTGCTGGTGCTCGACCCAAAATATGACGGAATAAGAATTCAATCACCTTAGTGTTTGGGTATGGCGTGTAGAAGCGCCGCACGTAGATATCTGAACTTGCTAGGGTACGGATAAATTCTCTAACTGAGATTTCACCGTTTTTCAGCTTGCTGTCTAGATCAGAACGTCGCAAGCTGTCTGGGACTTGACCGCTAAACAAATCCATCACTTGACAGTAGATCGCATCAACAACGAGCGCCATTTCAGCCGAATTTGCTCCTTGAGTAGCGCGGTAAATCCGTGCAGGTCTGCGTCGAGTTGTTCCCACACCAACCTCAACTGATTGTCCGCGACCATCATTAAAGGAACGACCAAGCTCAATAAATAATGGACGAGTGCGATCCATTTGTCGGGCTTTTGCTGCTGTATCAGCGATCGCCTTCGCAGTTAATGGCATTTTCGCCGCATCCATTTTTGGTTTGACTGGCTCAAAGCTCGGCACAACCAAGTCATCATTTTGCTTAGTCAGCTGGTTATAGAGCTTTTCTGTATTGGGGAAATTAGCAGCTGGTAGTGTTGGGAAACGGCGATATGGCACTGTATCTTCTCCAAACACTTGAAGATACTCCATACTATTTACCATCGCACTTACAAAGCCACGAATACCCTGAGCAGCAAGAATTTGGTTGTACTTGCGAATCTCGGCTTGGTCTTTTGGTGCGCGACCTAAGAAATGTTTGGTTCCTAGTTCAATCACCTTAGTATTTGGGTAAGGTGTATAAAACTCCTTGATATAAAGCTGAGAACTACCTAACCCCTCAATAAACTCTTTAACAGTAATCTCACCGTTACTGAGTCGGCTTTCTAATGAGGTAAACTCATTCTCAACAATATACGGTTCGATGTCGCGCTCAAAGACTTGTCGATAGGCAGCCCGAATAATGATTTGAACATCAGTCTTATCCGTAGTGCTTCCCAGTTTGAAAATTTTGGTTTGCTCGCGTTGTCGCGAAACACCTTGATTAACTCGGAATTGAATATTTGGTTCAGAGCGAGTTTCTGCTACCGCACCCAATTCAACAAAGCGTGGTGTCTCTTCCGTCTCGACCTTAGTACTAACAATATCTTCGGGAATACTGCTAACACGTAGCGATCGCAATGCCACACCAGCAGGAGTTAAATAACGCTCATAAGGAACAGTATCTTCTCCAAAGGTCTCATTGTACTCTGGACTATCAATTAAAGCGTCAATGAGCGCGTAGAAGCCCTTCTTGGCACAAATATCAAAGTATTTGTTTGTTTCTTGCCTACCGTAGGTAGGACGTCCTAGTAAGCGCCGATGAATGTATTCAACTGCCTTTGTGACATACAAAGAAGTCCAGTACAAACTCCGGAACAAATCTGATTTTGCTAATTGGCGAATAAATTCTCGAACACTAATTTCGCCGTTTTCTAGCTTGATTTCTGACACCTTCAGGCGCTGTCCTTCGTAAACATCGCGTCCAAAGACTTGGAAATACGCAGCTCGAATTACTGCTTGTGTCGAGCTTTCCGAGAATTTGACACTCGAAGTTGTTGGTGCTCTTCTGCTACCAATACCAGGTAACTGATCGAGACGAAAAACTTTAGGTCCAAGTGTTCCAGGAAATTCACCGCGTGCTTTAGGATTGCTGTTTTGGTTGTTAGTTGCAGGTCCCTGGTGAATCAAGATCCGCTTAGTGTCCTTGCCAAAAGGAGCTGGTCGCGTGCTCGGATTGCGAGTTTCTTTCGGGAAGATCGCACCAAACTGAATTTCTAGCGGATCGTTACCTGAGCCGTAAGGATGCTGATCTGGTAGCGGCTGATTGTAACCTGCAAATAGCGTAATGAACTGCGGTACTTTGCGGAATGGCGCACTGTAATTTAAGAGATCTTGTTGTGCTCCCCAATTACGGCATTCTTGGGCTTCTTGACCTAAACCGCGAATATAAGGAACTGTTTCTTCACCGAAGTAGTCCGAATATTCTTGAGAATCTACTAATGCATCAACTAAAGCAGGTAAACCACCTTGCGAGATGATGGAAAAGTATTCTTGTAGTTCTTCACGACTTGATGGACCGCGACCTAAAAAGTGGCGAAAAGCTAATTCAACGACGCGACTGTTAATAAACGGCTCGTAGAATTGTTTCCGATACAGTGGTGATTTACCTATACGGCGAATAAACTCTTTCATTGAGATATCGCCGTTTTTGACTTGAGATTCTAGGTAAGAAATCGACTGACTGTAAGCACGAGTAATATCCCGCTCAAAAACCTGTCGATAGGCTGCTTTGACCACCTCTTGCTTTTCTGAGGCAGAAAGACCTGGTTTCATGACAAACTTTTGGCGTCTTTCCGCTGCATTGAAGTAAATTTGCGGCAGTTGCAAGCCTTGCTTATCAGACGAAGCAGTTTGGCGTAGCTTATCTGAAGGCGTTGGTGCTTTAAATTCTGTAACTAAGACATCCATGTACTGCGACACAATGTCTGTTGCTTCTTGATCCCTGCGGAAGTAAGAGACTGCGGCTTGCCGCATTTCCTGTAAAGCAACAATTGTAGCTTCACCAGAACAGGCATTTTCAATGATTTCGCGTAAACCCCGCGTATTAACCGCAATGATGTTTGGATCGCCAGCCACGATTGCATAAGTGACATAACGCAAAAACCACGATAAGTCGCGCAGTGACTTTTGCATGTTGCTTGGTCCATAGCGCGCCACGTTGATCGGGCGAAATCCTGGGGGTGTCGCGCCACCCCCACTTGGCGAAGCACTAAACAGCGATCGCAACCCTTCTAGAAATCCTCCACGGCTTTCAACGTAAGTGATATTTCCTAGTCGAGATGCATCTTGTACTGCTTCTTGGGCACCTACCGCCGCCATCTCAGCTTCTCGTGGCTTTTCGAGATACGCCATTGGCGAACCGCCTACAAAAATGCGGTTAGCGGCGCGAGACACAATTAATGCTGAGTTTTGGGTTAGTGTCTCGGCAATTTGTAATCGTTTTGTGCCTGATGCAAAATAATTTGCTAATTCATTTAGTTCACCACGTTCCAAAAAGCGGTCTTGTTGTTCCGCTTGGGAAATTGTGGCGACTGCTAGTGTTTGATATAGTTGCGGGCGTGCAACTGAGCTTCCACCACTTGCTTTAACACTCATTATTATTCCTAAAACTCCCTTGAGATCACAACACAGCGATCAATCTGACTAGAGTACTAGTTTCTGTTGCTTACTATTTTCCCACTAGATCTTCCACCCAAAATATTTTTGGTAAAGAAAGTCAAGTAGGAGTGGTACTACTGTCCCACAGAACTTAATGATGTTCGTTTTTTATTGTTGAACAGCCAAGAACGAAGCTGAAACTTGAATTGCTTCTCCTGTTGCCTTCCCAACCTATCCTGACTTCTATCAAGCAAGTTGCCACTCGATTCGCTGTTATAACGGTCAAGTGTGCCCTAGGGTAAAGGATGAAGGAGATTTTCGCAGTCAACCGTTTACTTAACAAACTGTAATGGTTTATTCAGTCTCATACCTACCAAGGCAGGCAGACAGTTGACTATTGCTTTAGATTTATACGTAACTTTATAGAGGTTACGTAGGAGATCATAGTGGATATAGGCAGAACGCCTGAGAAAAAAGATAAGTTTTGTTACTTTTAGCGTATGGAAGCTCAAGATATTAGTTCTGCCGTACAGCGGTTATATGATACATATCCGTTTCCTCCAGAACCACTTTTAGATAGCCCACCTCCTGGTTACAACTGGCGCTGGAATTGGACGGCTGCTTATAACTTTTGTACGGGTCAAAAACCTGACAAGCAAGATGTCCGTATTCTCGATGCAGGATGTGGGACAGGAGTGGGAACCGAGTATCTTGTACACCTCAACCCGCAGGCTACTGTCGTCGGAATTGACTTAAGTGCAGGGGCATTAGCAATAGCGCGCGATCGCACCCAGCGTTCCGGTGCTGATCAGGTCGAATTTCATCACCTCAGCTTATATGATGTCGCACGAGTACCAGGTGAATTTGATTTGATTAACTGTGTTGGTGTACTCCACCATCTCGCAGACCCTATCAAAGGAATCCAAGCCTTAGCTGCTAAACTTGCCCCTGGTGGATTACTGCACGTCTTTGTTTACGGAGAACTGGGACGTTGGGAAATTCAATTGATGCAAAAAGCGATCGCCCTTCTTCAACAAAGTGCAAATTATCAAGATGGTGTCCAAATTGGACGAAAAATCTTTGCAGCCCTGCCGGATGATAATCGCCTTGTCAAACGCGAAAAAGAACGCTGGTCTTTAGAAAATCAGCGTGACGCAAATTTTGCAGATATGTACGTTCATCCTCAAGAGATTGACTACAATATCGAGACACTCTTTGAACTGATTGATGCTTCGGGTTTAGCTTTTTTAGGCTTTTCCAATCCGGGTTTCTGGCAATTAGAGAGACTTTTGGGAAAAGACCCAACGTTGATGCAACGCGCACAAGGTTTGAGCGATCGCGCGTTGTATCGTTTAATTGAACTGCTAGACCCTGCAGGCGCTACACATTATGAATTTTTCCTCGGACGCCCTCCCTTACCCAAAGCCGACTGGTCAGCTGACGAGACACTGCTTGCAGCGATTCCCGAACGTCATCCATGCATGGAAGGATGGGCAAGTTGTTGTTTATTCAACTACGACTACCAAATTGTCAATTTATCCGAAGCAGAATTTGAATTTTTGCAAGCTTGTGATGACAATTGGCAACATAGCGTAAGCGAAATTTTGTCTCAAGTGAAGCTAGATTTAGCGGGAGTGCGATCGCTCCTGAAATCTGGACTGATTATTCTAAGTCCGAGTTAATTGTTTTTTAAGTATTGTTACCACAACATGTTATGATTTCAACTGGCTCATATGAGTCAAGTTAATCAACCGTACTGGTTTGCGTTTCCCGTGAACTTGGCAAACAACTCCTCAGAACCCGCACCTTCCCAGGGAGATATTTCTCCCACTGGTTTTGCTTCGTCAAAGCCAAACAGCTCAATGCAAGATTTCTATCAGCTTGCTCAAGAGTTGTTATTTTGGACTCTCACATTGACAGGAATGATCTTTGTCTTTGTCTGGATGTTCTATTCACTTAATATTGCCCTGAACTACCTGATCGGGGCATGCACAGGTGTGGTTTACTTGAGGATGTTAGCAAAAGATGTTGAGCGACTAGGTGGAGAAAAAAGACAGCTGAGCAAAACTCGGTTAGCTTTATTAATTGGGTTAATTCTACTCGCAAGTCGATGGAATCAACTGCAAATACTGCCTATATTTCTGGGCTTTCTCACCTATAAAGCTTCGCTCATCATCTACGTACTGCGGACGGCATTTGTCTCTGACTCTCACAAAGTCGGGCAATCCTAGAAGAGTTTTATTCTCACTTGGGGAATCCAGTTGAAGGGAAAATGCTGAATATTTTGCGCATCACCAACTTTGCTCACCTTGCCGAATTAGAAGTAGGCAAACATCTCTATTGGCAGATTGGTAATCTCAAAGTTCATGGTCAAGTTTTTTTGACATCATGGTTCGTGATTACCTTGCTAGTCATTGTGTCAATTGCTGCTACCAGAAATATCAACCGAATTCCCCGTGGGCTACAGAACTTCATGGAGTATGCCCTAGAATTCATCAGAGATTTGGCAAAAAATCAGATAGGGGAGAAAGAATACCGCCCGTGGGTGCCTTTTGTTGGCACTTTATTCTTATTCATATTTGTGTCAAATTGGTCAGGGGCACTCGTTCCTTTTAGGCTTATTCACTTACCAGAAGGCGAACTTGCAGCTCCTACTAGCGACATAAATACCACTGTGGCGCTGGCTTTGCTGACATCGTTAGCATATTTTTATGCCGGTTTCAGCAAAAAGGGTCTAGGGTACTTTGGTAATTACGTGCAGCCTGTACCTTTTATGCTGCCTTTTAAAATTATCGAAGATTTTACTAAGCCCCTCTCCCTGAGCTTTCGATTATTTGGTAACATTCTCGCTGATGAACTAGTAGTGGGTGTGTTGGTATTACTAGTACCATTGTTTGTTCCCTTGCCAGTGATGGCTTTAGGTCTGTTTACAAGTGCAATTCAAGCACTGATCTTTGCTACACTTGCCGCAGCTTACATCGGCGAAGCGATGGAAGATCATGGGCATGGTGAAGAACATGGGGAACATGCGTAAACGTAGAGAATATGGAATAGGGAAGTACCTGTACACCCATTACCTCATACGCAACTGACGCGAGTTAGTTCAAATAAATTTGTAATTTCAGTTTTGTCAAGTAAGGAAGATAAATCATGGATCCATTGATTTCTGCTGCTTCAGTTATAGCTGCTGCTCTTGCTGTAGGATTAGCTGCTATCGGTCCTGGAATTGGTCAAGGAAATGCAGCAGGTCAGGCTGTTGAAGGAATCGCCCGTCAGCCAGAAGCAGAAGGCAAAATTCGCGGTACTTTGCTGTTGAGCTTAGCATTTATGGAAGCGTTGACAATTTACGGTCTGGTTGTTGCTCTTGTGTTGCTATTTGCCAACCCATTCTCGTAATTGCTCGTGTTTTAAAGTGTAGAGGCACTTTTTGTAAAGTGTCTCTACATTGCCACGATATAAACTAATTTAACTTCTGCTCAACCTACATAGCCCCTTAGAATGACATCAAAGGGGTATGAGACTATGACACATTCAATAATCTTACTCGCAGCAGAAACAGCAGGTAAAGAAGGCGGGCTATTTGATCTTGACGCCACCCTGCCTTTGATGGCTATACAGTTTCTATTTTTGGTTTTGGTTCTGAACGCTACTTTTTACAAGCCACTGAGTAAAGCAATTGATGAAAGGGATGAATACATCCGTAAAAATCAATTGGATGCACGGGAACGCTTGTCGAAAACAGAGCAACTAGCGTCTCAATATGAGCAAGAACTCGCTACAGCACGCCGACAGTCGCAACAAATTGTCGCTGATGCTCAAGCGGAAGCTGAAAAAGTTGCTGCAGAAAAAATTGCCGCAGCAGTGAAAGAAGCACAAGCTCAGCGAGAACAAGCAGCGCAAGAGATTGAACAACAAAAGCAAGAAGCTTTAGCATCATTAGAACAACAAGTTGATACCCTCAGCCAGCAAATTATGGAAAAACTGCTAGGGACACAGCTTGTCGGTCAACGCTAGTTGTAGTTCAGATGACAAAAAACTAGAGTAGAAGCTTAATGCCGAAACTGGGAAAGGCAATCATTCACAAGACGAACTCAAGCAGCGCAGATGTGGACGGGTACAATGGAAATTTTTTTATTGTTGATGGCAGAAGCCAGCGCTGTGAATGCTGAATTGGCAGAGGGAAATCACGGTTTTGGGCTGAATTTTGACATTTTAGAAACAAATCTGATTAACCTTGTCATTATTATTGGCGTACTGTTTTTCTTCGGGCGCAAAGTTGTCGGGAAAACTCTCAGCGATCGCCGCGAACGGATCGAAACAGCAATTGTTAATGCACAAAAGCGCGCAACCGATGCAAAAGCGGCACTAGAAGAACAACAACAGAAGCTGGCTCAAGCGCAAGCGGAAGCTGAAAAAATCCGCAATAATGCCCAAGAGAATGCCAAAGTCGCCAGAGAAAAAATTCTCGCAACGGCAGCAACTGACGTTGAACGCATGAAAGAAACTGCAAGTCAAGACTTGAATGCAGAACGCGATCGCGCGATCGCCCAGTTGCGTCAGCGGGTCGTCGCGATGGCGCTAGAAAAAGTTGAATCTCAGTTGCAAACTGGCGTAGACAGTGATACGCAGCAAAAACTTATTGACCGCAGTATCGCGCTGTTGGGAGGTCGTTCATGAAAGGTGGTGCCGCAACCCAAATTGTTGAACCGTATGCTCAAGCGTTGATGTCAGTAGCGCGTAACAACAATTTAACCGAGCAGTTTGGTGGAGATATCCGTGCTCTACTTGATATTTTAGAGAATTCCGAGCAACTGCGTGATTTCCTTGCTAATCCATTTGTTAGCGTTGAGGACAAAAAAGCTGTGCTACAGCGCGTAGCTAGTGAAGTTAATCCGTATCTAAGAAACTTCCTCATGTTACTAGTAGATCGCCGCAGGATTCTTTTGCTCAAAGACATTTGTCAGCAGTTTCTCGCGATTCTACGTCAGTTAAATCAAACAGTTTTAGCAGAAGTGACTTCTGCCGTAGATCTTACAGATGAACAGCAACAAGCTGTCCGTGAGAAAGTGATCGCGATGACAAGTGCAAGAGAAGTTGAATTAAACACCAAAATTGATCCTGATTTGATCGGCGGTGTCATCATTAAAGTAGGCTCTCAAGTCTTTGATGCAAGTATCCGCGGTCAACTACGCCGCCTTTCTTTACGCCTGAGCGGTAATACATAAATATAAGGGGTGAGGAACTAGGAGCAAAAGCTAGAAAAATTCGCAATGGCACTTTGTGACTCCTAACCCGCAACTCCTAAATCATACTCATAACCTTTACCTCAACACCTAACACCCAAAATGATCAGCATTAGACCTGACGAAATCAGCAGCATAATTCAACAGCAAATTGAGCAGTATGACCAAGAAGTTAAAGTAGCTAACGTTGGTACTGTACTGCAAGTAGGAGATGGTATTGCTCGGATTTATGGCTTGGAAAAAGCCATGGCAAGTGAACTATTAGAATTTGAAGATGGTACTGTTGGCGTTGCGCTGAACCTAGAGGAAGATAACGTAGGTGCAGTGCTTATTGGAGAAGGTCGCGAAATTCAAGAAGGTAGCTCCGTAACCGCAACTGGAAAAATCGCTCAGGTACCAGTAGGAGAAGCCATGATTGGGCGCGTCATTGACGCTTTAGGTCGTCCCATTGATGGTAAGGGAGATATTCAAACCTCTGAAAGCCGCCTGATTGAATCTCCTGCACCAGGAATTGTGGAACGCCGTTCAGTCTATGAACCAATGCAAACGGGAATTACTGCAATTGATGCCATGATTCCCATTGGTAGAGGACAGCGCGAATTGATCATCGGCGATCGCCAAACAGGAAAAACCGCAATTGCTGTAGATACAATTCTTAACCAGAAAGGCGGTGACGTTGTTTGCGTATATGTTGCCATTGGTCAGAAAGCCTCTACTGTAGCAAATGTCGTCAACGTGCTACAAGAAAGAGGTGCAATGAATTATACTGTCGTCGTTGCGGCAAACGCCAATGATCCAGCCCCACTGCAGTGGTTAGCTCCGTATGTTGGTGCGAGTGTGGCTGAGTACTTCATGTATAAAGGTAGAGCCACACTAGTCATCTACGACGATCTTTCCAAGCAAGCTCAGGCTTATCGTCAAATGTCATTATTACTGCGTCGTCCACCAGGTCGGGAAGCTTATCCAGGAGATGTCTTTTATCTCCACTCGCGGTTACTCGAAAGAGCAGCGAAACTAAGTGACGATCTAGGCGGAGGTAGTATGACAGCACTACCCATTATTGAAACCCAAGCAGGCGACGTATCAGCATACATCCCCACAAACGTTATCTCAATTACAGACGGACAAATTTTCTTGTCTGCTGACTTGTTTAACTCTGGTATTCGTCCAGCAATCAACCCTGGAATTTCTGTATCGCGCGTAGGCTCTGCTGCTCAAACTAAGGCAATGAAAAAAGTTGCTGGTAAACTAAAGCTAGAACTAGCACAGTTTGACGACTTACAAGCTTTCGCACAGTTTGCTTCAGATTTAGATAAGGCAACACAAGACCAGTTAGCCCGTGGCGAGCGCTTGCGCGAATTGTTGAAGCAGCCGCAGTATTCCCCACTAGCAGTCTACGAGCAAGTTGCTTTGTTATATGCCGGAATTAATGGCTATCTTGATGATATCGCTGCAGATAAAGTAACAACTTTTACAAAAGGTCTGCGCGACTACTTGAAAACGGGTAAGCCACAGTTTGGTGAAATAGTTCAAAAAGAGAGACAGTTAACCGAAGATGCAGAAAAGCTGCTTAAAGAAGCACTGACAGAATATAAGCAAACATTCTTGGCAGCTGCCTAATTTTATAGAGGTTGGGGATCAGAGGTGAGAGGTTAGGGAATTTAATGAGGTTGAAAGCAATAGCGATCGCGTGTGTTTTCCCTGAACTCTGATTCCTAGCCTCCGGCTACCAATAACTGACAGTTGAGAAAACTATGGCTAACTTAAAAGCAATTCGCGATCGCATCCAGTCGGTCAAGAACACTCAAAAAATTACTGAAGCCATGCGTCTAGTGGCTGCAGCACGCGTACGCCGTGCCCAAGAACAAGTAACGGCAACTCGTCCTTTTGCAGATCGCTTGGCACAAGTACTCTACAACCTACAAGGTCGATTGCAGTTTGAAGATGTCGATTTACCTTTACTGAAAAAGCGGGAAGTCCAATCAGTAGGGCTGTTAGTTATCTCAGGCGATCGCGGTTTATGCGGTTCTTATAATACTAATGTTATCCGCCGTGCAGAAAATCGTGCGAAAGAGTTGAAAGCAGAAGGTCTAAACTACAAATACGTTTTAGTAGGACGTAAAGCCAATCAGTACTTTCAACGTCGCGACCAACCAATTGACGCTACCTATACAGGCTTAGAGCAAATTCCTACTGCCGCTGAAGCTTCTAGCATAGCTGATGAACTTCTTTCTCTATTTTTATCAGAAAGTGTAG
This sequence comes from Gloeocapsopsis sp. IPPAS B-1203, assembly GCF_002749975.1. Classification (NCBI taxonomy): domain Bacteria; kingdom Bacillati; phylum Cyanobacteriota; class Cyanophyceae; order Chroococcidiopsidales; family Chroococcidiopsidaceae; genus Gloeocapsopsis; species Gloeocapsopsis sp. IPPAS B-1203. Next base: position 61,023 of record NZ_PEIG01000007.1, read on the forward strand.
ACCGGATTGAGCTAGTTTATACTAAATTTGTTTCATTGGTAAGTTCTAGACCAGTTGTGCAAACCTTACTACCGCTTGACGCTCAAGGTCTAGATGCTGATGATGAAATTTTTCGTTTAACTACTCGCGGTGGCGAATTTGAAGTTGAACGTCAAAAAGTAAGTACTACCGTCCGCAGCTTTCCACGAGATATGCTCTTTGAGCAAGATCCTGTCCAAATTCTAGATGCACTATTGCCTCTATACCTGAACAACCAACTTTTGCGCGCACTGCAAGAATCAGCAGCCAGTGAACTTGCAGCAAGAATGACAGCAATGAATAATGCCAGCGATAATGCTAGTGAATTAATTGACACTCTCACGCTGTCTTACAACAAAGCACGGCAAGCTGCAATTACCCAAGAAATTCTTGAAGTGGTTGGCGGTGCCCAAGCACTTGGTTAGAAGAAGGTTAGAGGTTAGTTGAAAGAATTCTTCTAAGTTATTCCCCTGACCTCTGACTTCTCTCAAATTCTCATAACTTGTCAATTCCTATATAGCTGACTATAATGGAAGTATAAATGCATGGGGCTGTAATGGTTTCGACGTGGTGGCGAACATTGCTCTGTGATACAGGTCGAGAGCGAGTTTTCTCTCGTTAATACCAGACTCAAAAAAATGTAACTGCGAACAACATCGTTCCTTTTGCTCGTAAGCAAGCTCTAGTAGCTGCATAACAATCTCTTAAAGATTCGAGCGTCTGTAGTCTGACTCCGTTAAGGGCTATAGACCAACCCCCAACGGATGCCCTAGTGAGGTTTCTCTGGTTACTTGCTAGCTAAGACTTAACCACTGCATCCTACCACTCGGGATAATGGGTGGTTCCCGCCTTGAGGATTAGAAAGGCTAAGCCTGTGAATGAACGGGGGGTTAATACCCATTACGGACGGCAGTTCGATCCTGCCCAGCTCCATTACCATAATTACTTAGAAGTCTGTCTTTTCATGAAAAGGCAGGCTTTTTTGCTGTCTGATGTTGTATGTGAGCATTTAAAGACAATTGCCTTAATTAGTAGTAAAAGACACCGTCTCTCACAATCAACTATTCTATTAATTAGATAGAACGTTCTACATAATAGTCTGAAGTAGAACACCGAAATTTAGAGCTTTTTATTCCAGCTATGTTTTCCGCAGCAAGAGTGTTTCTATTCTTGTATAGCTGAGAAAACTGGTTTACTTGCACAGTCGTTCTAGCGAATCAAATTTGCTAGGGCTAATTCACTAACTTAGATAGATATTATGGAAGTTAAACCTCTGATTTCTCCTTCAGAACTTGCAAGTCTTTCACAAGAATGTGTTGTCGTGATAGATACTCGCGCACCTGAAGAGTATGCTGTTTCTCACATTCCTGGTGCAGTTAATCTGCGAGAGATGTTTACTTACCTAGCAACTTCTACACCTGAAGGATTAGCTGAGTTGCGATCGCAATTTGTAGAACTTCTGAGTGCAGCAGGAATCTGTGGTACAGAACGCATTGTCATATATGAAGATGCCTTAAATACTGGATACGGGCAATCTTGTCGCGGTTATTTTTTACTAAAGTACTTTGGCTGTCCTTTTGTCTCTGTGTTACATGGTGGTTATCAAGCTTGGCTAGCAGCAGGTTTACCAATTACAACAGAAGTTCCTGTAATTGAAAACAAAGTTTTCACAGCCAGTATTGATTCTTCAATGATGGTAACTACTGCGCAAATGCTGCAAGCACTAGACAATCCAGCAGTTATTAAACTTGACGTTAGAGATGCCGATGAATGGCGAGGAGAAAGTTCTTCTCCGTATGGTGTAGATTTTTGTCCGCGTAAAGGTAGAATCCCTGGGGCAGTTTGGATCGAGTGGTATCAGATGATGGAGCCAAATTCTGAAATACCAATGTTTCGCTCTACCGATGAAATTATGGCAATGTGTCAAGAGGTTGGTATTACACCTGATTCTACAGTATACATTTATTGCTTTAAAGGTTCGCGAGCTTCTAATACACTCATTGCACTAAAGGAAGCTGGAGTCAAGGATGTGCGCAATTATTTTGCCTCTTGGAATGAATGGTCGCGCGATGGATCATTACCAATTGAGACAGGAGAACCGAGCGATCGCAAGATTCCTGCATCAGTTTAACGACTAAAGAATACTGTAAAAAAGGTCATAGTAAGCCTCTCGCGGATTGACTATGCTGCGAAGACTTGCATAGCGTAACACAATTTACTGTTTTTTACAGTTACTACTGATTGAATTAGATAGAACATTCTATTTAAAAAATGACTGAAACTACACTGACAACACAACTTAAATCTCCACTACGTCCAATTAGCAAAGAGGGCTTAGAAAAACTCGCTGCTAGTGCCAAAGCAAACCCAGATGTTGTTAAGTCCCTCAAGGTCAAGACAGTTTGCGAAGGACAGTTTCGCAATCTAACTTACGTACGTGATTTACCTGCACACGTTATTGACGAACCACCAACTTTATTAGGACAAGACACAGCACCCAATCCTTCTGAAGCCGTACTAGCTTGCCTAGGTTCCTGTCTATCGGTTGGAATCCATGCTAATGCAGCCATGCGTGGTATTACCTTGACAAAGTTGGAATTGGAACTTGAGGGAGATATCAATATTACAGGTGTTTGGGGAATTGGTGACTTGTCAGACAAGCGGTTGGGATTTACAGATATTCGAGTCAAAGTTGAACTAGACGGTGATGCTAGTCGTGAAGAGTTAGAGGAACTTGTTGCTCATGCTAATGTCTGGTCGCCAGTTGCTAATACACTCAGGCTTCCTGTCAATATGGAAGTTACTCTGGCGTAGATATTTTATCTGATTAGTCGCATGAGGCTCAATCCTATGAGTAGCAACAAAATAAATATTGGGGTTGAGCCTATATTTTTATAATCATCTTGAAAGAGAATTTGCGATGCATTCCCATATTCATACGGTTAAAGATTTGCTAGTTGAAAATACGCCATTACCAGACTCAAATAGTGATGCGATCGCTCAAAGTATTCAAAATCTCATTAACTTAGAATTAAAGCCTAGAGTCAAAGATATTGATGAGAAAGGTGAATATCCAAAAGCGTTTTTACAAAACCTTGGTGCGATTGGTGGATTTGGGCAAAGTGTTCCCAAACAATACGGTGGTGCTGGACATCAAGGGCTAAAATTTCCGGTACAGATGATTGAGGCAATTTCTCAAGAATGCCTAAACACAGGGTTTATTACTTGGTGTCAGTTTGCCTGTACGTGGTATCTACAAAATAGTGATAATGAATACTTGCTAAGAAACGTTTTACCCAAAGTAGCAAGCGCACAAATCATAGCAGGTACAGGGTTATCTAACCCCATGAAGCATTTTGCTGGAATTGAGAAAATTGCTTTAGTTGCGCAGCGTAAGAAAGGTGGATATTTAATTAATGGTACTTTACCCTGGGTATCCAATATTGGTGCAGAGCATTACTTTGCGATCGCAGCTCAAATAATTAATTCTAATGACTACTTAATGGCAATTGTTACTGACAGTTTCCCAGGATTAACTTTACGTTGCAATTCTCATTTTATTGCCTTAGAAGGTAGCAATACTTACGCCTGTATTTTCAAAGATGTTTTTGTACCTGATACATTTGTTTTAGCAGCACCTTGTGAAGAGTATGTTGAACAAATTAGAGCTGGTTTCGTTTTAACTCAGGTAGGAATGGGTTTAGGATTAGTCTCCAGCTGTATTGAGTTGATGCAAGAAGCAAATAAACGTCTAGCTCATGTCAATTGTTTTCTTGATGATTGCGTAGAAGATTTAGAAAATGAACTTGAATCTCTACGCTTACATACTTATATCTTGGCAACAGAGATACAGTCACCTGAATCTATCCGAAATGATTTCTTTAAAAAAGTTGTCCAAGCTCGTGCAACAGCCTCAGAACTTGCTTTACGTGCTGCGCAATCTGCAATGTTACATTTAGGTGCTAAAGCTTATTTAGAAGGTAGCACCGTTTCTAGAAAGCTGCGAGAAGCTTATTTTGTAGCAATTGTAACTCCTGCATTAAAGCATTTAAAAAAGGTTTTGTCTCAGATGACAGATACTGCTGTTTAATCGATTGAATAGAGTTATTGTTTCAAAAATATTTGAAGATAAAGAAGTTTAGGTATTCAAAACTTCGACTAGAAAGCAACATAGAAAAACATTTAATTAAATAAAAATCAATTAATCATGGTAGCTTACCTCAATACTAAAGTTAGAAAGACTTATAATTTAAATAGCTTCATATCAAGCTGCTCTTGTGGTGGTTTTCATACATCAGAAGAACATTGGAAATTCATGGAAGGAATGCCTCAAGATCCAGTAGATTTAGTTGCAGATCTAATTGCAATGGGGCAATACGAACCTGAAACGTTAAAAATAGCTGAAAAAAATATTTATGCAGAACTCAGACAAGCTTTAGTACAACAAATACTCGCTAAAGCTGAACCAAGACAGCAGCAAATATGTAACGAACTAATCAAACAAGCAGGAGGACTAGAAGAAGCATTCGCAGCTGCATTTGGTTCTCATGCAACAGGCTTTTTTAATGATACTTTGCGAGCGAGTAAATTTCGGCGCAGAGATTTTTTAATCAAAGTGGCAGCAACAGCAGCGATTGTGACGCTAGCAAGCTGTGCGGGCGAGAATAATAGTAATACTTCACAATCATCACTAGAAGAAGCAAGCACTCCTGGAAACTTAGAAAAAACAGATTTAAATATTGGTTTTATTCCAATTGCCTGTGCAACTCCGATTGTCATTTCAGAACCCTTAGGCTTTTATCAAAAGCATGGCTTAAACGTAACCTTGCGGAAAATGCCTAACTGGGCAGCAGTAAGAGAGTCAGCGATCGCAGGTGAACTTGATGCCTATCATATGCTTTCGCCCATGCCAATCGCCGTGACGCTGGGTTTAGGTTCGACAACTTTCCCAATTCAACTTGCAAGCATCGAAAACATTAATGGACAGTCGATTGCTGTTGCTCTTAAACACCGAGACAAAATTCAAGGTCCTGCGGATTTTAAGGGAATGACAATTGCAGTTCCTTTTCCCTATTCAATGCACAACCTACTATTACGCTATTATTTAGCTTCTGGAGGCTTGAATCCAGACACCGATGTTGCTATCCAGATTGTGCCACCACCAGACTCCGTTGCCCAAATGTCAGCAGGGCAGATTGATGCTTTTTTGATGCCTGATAACTTCGGTCAGCGTGCAGTATTTGAAGGCATTGGTTACATCCATACGTTGACAAAAGATCTGTGGGATGGTCATCCTTGTTGTGCTTTTGCTGCTAGCCAACAGTGGATTGATGCGCATCCTAACACCTTCCGCGCAGTCAACAAAGCAATTATTGATGGTGCTGCACACGCCAACGCTGCTGAAAATCGTACAGAAATTGCCAAAGTCTTATCAGAACGTCGCTACCTCAACCAGCCCGAACCTGTGTTGCAAGCAGTGATGACAGGTAACTTTGAAGACGGATTGGGAAATACGTTAAACGTGCCGGATCGCGTGGGGTTTGATCCTTATCCTTGGAAAAGCTTTGCTAAGTGGATCTCCTCGCAGTTAGTGCGCTGGGATTTGATGCCAACTGAGAAAGCCGACTATCCCCAGATTGCCGAACAGATTTACATGACTGATTTAGCAAGAGAACTTGCCCAAGAATTAGGGCAAAATCCTCCGAATGAAGAAACTAGAGTAGAAAATCTGAAGTTTGACACTTTTGATCCAGCAAATCCTGCTGCTTATTTAGAACAACAAAATCAAAAATTCAACGTTTAAGCTCGATGCCATTTATTAGATTCATGGCTAATTCACTACCACAACGCCGTAAACTCGTACCTATCTGGAACAGCAACTTACAAGCATTGGCTTTGTTCTTGGTTGTGTTGATTGTGTTTCTGGGCGCTTGGGAATTAGGAGTTCAGTTAAATGTCTTTTCTCAACTAGTGCCATCTGCGAGTAGAACATTACAAGCGTTTTGGGGTTGGGTTTCTGATCCATTCTTCGACTACGGTCCCAATGATAAAGGCATTGGCTGGCACGTCCTGGCAAGTTTGAGAAGGGTTGTGACAGGATTTTTAATTGGTTCTGCGATCGCGATTCCCTTGGGTATTGTAATCGGACTATCTGACGTTATTTCTAAGGCTGTAGATCCCTATATTCAAGTTCTCAAACCAGTTTCTCCTCTTGCATGGCTGCCATTAGGACTCGGCTTGCTCAAAAACTCAGAAAACACTGCTTTATTCGTCATCGCGATTACTAGCCTTTGGCCTACTCTGATTAATACTAAATTTGGAGTGAGCAATGTCGATCCTGCAGTACTTAATGTAGCGCGTACCTTGGGCGCTTCGCGCTGGCGAACGATTTGGAAAGTCATTCTCCCTGCAGCTGCACCTAGTATTGTTGCTGGATTACGCATCAGTATTGGAATTGCTTGGTTAGTGATCGTAGCAGCAGAAATTTTGGTTGGCGGAACTGGAGTAGGCTACTTTATTTGGAACGAGTGGAACAACTTAGAAATTACTAGCATTCTTACCGCGATTATTGTTATTGGACTAGTTGGTTTACTGCTAGATCGACTATTTGGATTACTACAAACTTGGGTTTCTTTTGGACAACGATAACCATGAATGCGAGTGCGAATGACTTCGCTAATACACAAACAAAGTTCACCAATTTAGAGTTATGAGTCGTGAAGTATTGAGTTATGAGTTAAGAAAATTCAAAATTTAAAACTCAAAACTTTGCTTGGGTAGCCTCAACTTCAGTCGCAGGACTGCGATTTTTAACTAAGTCAATTTGACGTATTATGATTTCTTCACACGTTGATCCTGTTGATATTAGCTCTACTTCTGCTCAACTTGCATTGAATCATGTCTTCAAAGTTTATCCTGGACGGCAAAGTTGGCAAGACAAGTTACTACGACGGACTTCACCAGATTTTGTAGCGCTTGCAGACATCAATCTAGAAGTTGAAGCTAACACCTTTGTGTCAATTATTGGTTCATCCGGCTGTGGTAAATCGACTCTACTAAACATTATTGCTGGACTTACCCCACCAACTCGCGGTTCAATCAAACTCAATGAAGTTGAAATTTCTAAACCTGGTCCCGATCGCGGAGTCGTCTTTCAAAACTACGCATTGATGCCATGGATGACTGTTTTTGAGAATATTCGCTTTGCCATTGAGACAGTGTATCCACACATGACTATTGTTGAGCAGAAAAACATTGCCCGCGAGTACATTGATTTAGTAGGGCTACGCGGTGCTGAACGTAAGCATCCTCACGAACTATCAGGAGGTATGAAACAAAGGGTAGGTATTGCTCGTGCATTAGCTATTAACCCCAAAATCTTGCTTATGGACGAACCGTTTGGCGCCTTAGATGCACTCACTCGTGGTTTTCTGCAAGACGAAGTTGCTCGAATTTGGGAACAACAGCGACAAACCGTTATTCTCATCACTCATAGTATCGAAGAAGCATTGTTACTCTCTGACAAGATTGTCATGATGACAAGAGGTTCTGCGGCACGAATTGCTGAAGTTTTAGATATTCCTTTTCCACGACCGCGCAGGCGTGAATCCTTAGATCAATACGCAGCCTACCACGAGCTAAAAGCTGAGTTAGAAATGCACTTATCCCAGGAAACTCGTGCTGTGGAGGAAGCACGCATCAAAGTTAAACCTTAATAAAATGCAAGGAGTAAGTAATGTCAGTTGAGATTCCTGAAATTACCAAAAAACTACTAGCTGCAAAGCAAGCAAAAGGCATCAGCTTTGCCGATCTCGAAAAGGCTGTTGGACGTGACGAAGTCTGGATTGCTACAGTGCTTTACCGTCAAGCTAGCGCTTCGGAAGATGAAGCAAGTAAAATCCTACACGCCTTAAATCTCAGTCAAGATTTAGTGCCAGAACTTACAGCTTGTCCAGCAAAGGGATTAGGTCCAGTCGTACCTACTGATCCGCTGGTTTATCGCTTCTACGAAATTATGCAAGTTTATGGAATGCCTATCAAAGAGGTAGTGCATGAAAAGTTTGGTGATGGCATCATGAGTGCTATTGATTTCACGCTAGAGGTGGAAAAAGAAGAAGACCCCAAAGGCGATCGCGTCAAAGTGATTATGAATGGCAAATTTTTGCCTTATAAGAAGTGGTGACATTTGCTGTAACAGAAATAACAGAAATAAGATAGAAAGTGGTGAGATAGCAGCTACTTACATGTATGGTCAACCTCAAGCGTACTCGTGAGGACATATTGTCCTCCGTGGGAGAACTGATTCATCGCCAGGGTATTCAATCAACTGGACTGAAGGAACTTTTTGCAGTAAGTCAGGTGTCTTCTGGTAGTTTCTATAACTACTTTGAGTCAAAAGACGAACTTGCTCACGCGCTTATTGACTTTAAATGGAACGAGCTTAAAGCTGCTATCCTCATCCCTGCAATGAATGCTTCTGAAGATCCAATTGCTAACCTCTTTTGGATGATTGATCGCTTAGAAGAAAAGCATCTTACCGATCCTAATTGTGCAGGCTGTCTCTTGGGTAATTTGATCGTTGATTTAGTAGCACACGATAGCTCTTTTCAAGAACATTTAGTTCAGGTTTTTAATGAGTGGCAAAATGCGATCGCACAACTACTACAAGCAGGTCAAACTCAACTTCTGCCAAATATTAACCCTGAAGAATTAGCAGAACAACTGCTCGCGATGATTGAGGGCGTTTTACTGATGGAACGCCTTTACAAACAGCCTGCGCGATTACACCGAGGTTTTGACAATATTCGATGTTTTTTGAGAGCAGCACTTTACTAACAGAGTAATTTTGCTGATTGCTGATATTGAACTTCACAGCCAACGTTTATCAAAACTACCAACTTTTAATATTTACTGTTCAAGCTATTTTTATTTAAAACACAACTATAGCTCAATTACAACCGCAAAATTACAGATGTAAGCCCAAAAACGTTTAAATATTCAGTGATCTTCACCAGGAAAAATAAATTGGAGTTATGGCACTGTTGAATCAGCAGTAAATTATATTTGAGTTCTTTATTCTCAGTAAAGTCTGCCTGTCACCATATATATCCAAAAAATAACTATGAATTTAAAGTATACAATTACTAACTTTCCAATTTTGCAGTATTTAAACCAACCTTTGTTTGATTCTACACTCGAATTAATATTAAATCCACGACGATTTCAATATGTCTATAGAGTACAAATGTTGGAGAGTTGTTGGGTTATGGAATGCTACTCCCAAGATCACTTAAAGTAGACAAACTGCTTTTGCTTGAACTAATTAGCTACTAAAGCAGAAGTATTCATCCAATGAAATTATCATGTAACACTTAAAGGTGTATTAATCTTTAATAAAAATTAATTTAAGCTTGCTCTAAATTAAAGGTTCATTAAACTTGCCTTAACCAAACCTTAAAAGATGGCATTATAGAGGTTAGGAGTAAAAATAATACGTTGTCCCTGTTGCGTGGCTACGTAATTACCAGGATAAGGAATTGTCAATGATTAGATTGAAAAAAGGCAGCAAGCAGCGAGAGACGTTGGGGATGGATTTCCTTGGAACTAACATTATTAGTTTAGAGCAATTACAAGCAACACTAGTTGCTCAATAGCGCAGAAACGTTTAAGAGAAATTTTAGTAAGCCAAGAGTAGGTCAAACAGCAAACGCTTGAGTAATCGATGGCAAGGTTGTTTTGCCAGAGTGGGTTTATAAAAATCTCTTTATTTAAAGGCATCACCAATTTAAGTTACAATCAATGGCTACACAAACGGTGGCAAACGTACCACACCAAAAATTAGAAATTCCTATTTCTCCTCAAAAAACCTCTCGGTTACTATTTTTCATTGCAGTTGCCCTGTTATGTGCTCACTTGTTGGGGCAATTTACTGAGTACTTTTTACCCGACTACTTCTCAAGAGATTTCCTTGCAGAACTTTTTAACTTAAATCGGGAACTTAATATTCCAACCCTTTATGCAATGTGTTTATTGCTAATAAGTTCAATTTTACTAGCGGTCATTGCTTACGCTAAGCAAATGAGAGGCGATCACCTAGTTCATTACTGGACTGCATTGTCGATTCTTTTTCTTTGTCTTGCAATTGACGAAGTTATCAGTATTCATGAGCGAATGACAATGCCTTTACGTTCTGCGCTTAATGCTGGTGGTTTACTTTATTATGCTTGGATCATTCCTGGTGCTATATTTGTACTATTGTGCCTATTAGCATTTAGAAAGTTTCTTAGCTATTTGCCAACCAAAACGCGTCAACTAATGTTTCTGGCAGGCTTAATCTTCGTAAGTGGTGCGATTGGTGTAGAAGCCATTGGTGGATACTATGCACATCTTTACGGCGAACGAAATATGGCTTACGCAATGATAGCAGGTGTAGAAGAATTTTTAGAGATGCTGGGTGTCATTGTTTTTATTTACGCATTGCTATCACACGTAGATTCCGTGATGAAAGGCTTAAGCATACATTTTAAAATTGCTGTACATAAATGTATACCAAATACACAATTACTTCATCCCAAAGTCTAAATAAGTACTAGATTATCGCGATGAATGACAGTTTCTGCACCTTCATATCCTAAAATTGTGGCAATTTCTCTAGAGTGTTGCCCACGGATTTGCCGGAGTTCGCTGCTACTATAATTAACAATACCTCTGGCAATTTCATTACCATGCTGATCGCATAGCTGCACTGCTTCTTGGCTATCAAATTCTCCTTCAACGGCACTTATTCCTGCCGCTAGTAAAGACTTTCCACCTTGACAAATTGCTGTAATAGCGCCTGAATCTAGGTAAAGCTTACCAGAGGGAATTAAACCATAGGCGATCCAGCGTTTGCGGGCATTCGTTGGTTGAAGTTGTGGTTCAAATTGTGTCCCTAGCGGTTCGCCTTGCAAAATTCGTTTAATATTATGAGGAGATCTGCCATCAGTAATTGCAGTACGAACACCCGCAGCAGTTGCAATCCTTGCAGCTGAGACTTTAGTAAGCATACCACCTGTGCCCCATTGCGAACCGCGATCGCCTACTTGTAGATCAGCTAACTGTGCGATATTTTCAACCAGAATAATTGGTTTAGCGTCTGGTACAAAACGCGGATCGGCAGAATAGAGCCGATCGACATCTGTAAGTAAAAATAACCAATCTGCTTCAATTAAACTTCCAACTAATGCAGACAGCGTGTCATTATCACCAAACTTGAGTTCTTCGACAGCAACTGTGTCATTTTCGTTAACGATAGGAATGACTCCTAAACTTAGCAGTTCCTGAAAAGTGTTATAAGCATTAAGATAACGGCTTCGTTCCATCAAGTCACTACGAGTGAGTAGTACCTGTGCTATGGGTTGCTGCAAAGTTGTAAATAAATCGTCGTATATGCGGATTAACCGCCCTTGCCCAACTGCGGCGACTGCTTGTCTTGTAGCGATCGCTCGTGGACGTTCGACTAAACCTAATCGCGCACAACCTACTCCTACTGCTCCAGATGATACCAAAACAACTTTGTGACCTTGCCGTCGCAATTGAGTTAAAACTTCTGCCAACATAGCGATCGTGGAAAGCGCTAATTGACCTGTTTCAGGTTGTGTCAGACTTGAAGTGCCAATTTTGACAACCAATGTTTGTGGCATTCAGGAAGAGAGGCTCGATCGAGTATTTTAAGTATAAATTGTAAAGCGCCAGAACTTCATATTATTGAAGGCTGACGCTCTACCTAATTATATGGGTATGTATTATGGCAAGGGTCTTTATTAGGCTGACCCTTTTGAACTATCTTCTAGATTTTCAGATATTGACAGCTAACTGCAGTAATTTAATTTTTTCTTAAGATTGTTCTTTTGAAAGCAGCTTATTTCTTCACTGGCTGTTTTGTGGTTGGTAGTGACATGCCAATAAACTGTGACAGCAATACTTCAAAGTTACGTATTGGATGAGAACGAACGGCTTCACCAGGAGTCACAAATGGTTCTACTAAAATCGTAAACATTCCCAACCGATTTCCTGCCAGCACATCAGTAAATAAGCGATCGCCCACCATAGCAACATGCTCAACAGGTAAATTCATAGCAGCTAGCGCCTGCCTTAATTTGCGGCGAGAAGGTTTCACTGCACCATAGATATAAGGAAGATCCAAAGAACGAGCAATACCACCAATGCGCGTATTACTAGTGTTGTTGCTAACTAACCACATTTGGGCAACTTCTCTAGTTTGTGTAACCCAATGCTGCAAATCTGGAGATGCTTGCGTTACTTTAAAAGGCACAAGAGTGTCATCAACGTCTAACACTAGCCCTTTAATTTGATGCTGCTGCAGAACATCAGGTGTTAAACACAGAACAGAACCTTCAAGAATGAGATCTGGCTGTAATAGTTTGTTCCAATCCATATTCTGCTCAAGGTGAAGATAAAGAAGTCAAGTATACTTTCTTTAGAAAATAATCAGCTACAGTAAGCAAAGTATCTTTTTTAGCCATCTTCCCTTGATTTTGCGCATTATTGACTTCTTGATTGCTGTTGCCTGCGAATTGCTGCTTGTGCTGCTTCGTGTTCCGATAAAGTACGGCTAAAGACATGAGTGCCATCATAGCGAGCAACAAAATAAAGATAAGGAGTCTCTTCAGGATCAAGTGTTGCTTGCAAACTGGCAATTCCAGGACTAGCGATCGGAGTTGGCGGTAGCCCTGCATTGATATATGTATTGTAAGGAGAAGGCGTATTGACTTGAGCAAGGGTCAAAGGTTGATCGGCAGTTTGCCGGATACCCAAACCATACTCTACTGTGGGATCTGCTCCTAAAGACAGTCCTTCTTCTAATCTCCGGACAAAAACTCCGGCAATGCGTTGACGTTCGTCAGCGACAACAGCTTCTTTTTCAACAATACTTGCTAGAGTAACCCATTCGCGGATATCAAACTGTGTTTGATTGCGGTGTTGCTCATACACTGGCAGTGCTAATTGCTCAAATCGTTGCAGCATCTGATCAACTACTGCTTGCGGTGTAACTTGATCGCCATTCAGTTTATAGGTATCTGGGTATAAAAAGCCTTCGAGATGAGGTAAGTCTGCAGGAAGCCAAGAGTATTTACTGCGGTCAACAGTACTAGCTACCGCAATGAAATCTGCCGCAGGAAAGAAGCCTTGCGTTTCAAAGTAAGTTGCCATCTGCTGGATCGACCAACCTTCCGGAATTGTAAAGCTTAGCTCGACAACTCTACCTTGCCAAATTTTCTCTGCGATCGCTGTTAATGGCTGCGTTGATGACAGTGCATATGTGCCTGCTTTAAACCCACCATCAGGATTTTGCCATCTTAGCCACCGTGCCCATAAATCCCATGCTCTTGCTGAACGAATTAACCCTGCTGCTTCAAGATCGCGTCCAATTTGCTGGGTTGGCGTACCTTGAGGAATGCGAAACTGTACTACCCTAGCTTCAGCTATTTCGGGTACAGCAGATGCTTCTATCAGTTGCGGTGGTGAACTTACAGAGCTCCACCAATTTCTGCCAGCCAATAGGCTTAATCCTAATGCTACTGGCAGACCTAAAATAAGCGACCCCTTGAATATTCTTTGCACCATCTTTGCTAATTGAGCTGGTAGCTACGAACAGCTTAAAACGTTTGCTATGTGCCTACGTGTCAATTATGAACTATTCCATTTCGTCAAATAGCTGTTCTTCTAACTGTGGTTGTACTTTACGAAATTCTTCTGGAGAAAGCAACTCTGGCTTACCAGAACCATTTGCTTTCGCGAAGAACAGCAACGGATCTAGAGGAGTATAAATCGCGTACTCTTGTTCTTCATGATAAAAGCTTGCTAATAGCTGCAATTGTTCAGGTTCTAACTCTGTTCCGTCTTCTTCGATTTCCAGTGTAAATAGCTCAGTTTCTTCAACAGGCGGTAACTCGCCAGCAACTGTCAAGGCAAAAGCACTATGCTTCAGAACTAAATTCTGCTCAGCAAGGACAGCTTCTGCTGTGCTAAAGATGCTCTCAATAGTTTCTTCATCTTCAACAGGAACAGCTTCTTCTTCATCGCCATCACCCTGCCAAGCAAAGATTTCTACTGCGGAATCTACAGGGATCAGTAATAGATATTCTTGACTATCTACATAAAGCGATCGCTCTACATAACAATTCAATTCACGCCCTGTATCATCCGTCAGCGTGACGGAGCTAGCAGGGGATTGCTCATTATCTTCAGAAAATTCGGATGGAAACATAGTCGATAGTAAGAACCGTCAACTTATCTAACAAGAAAATCGTCGGTAAATTAGTTTACCTATACTAGACAAAACCTGCTAATGCAACTTTTTTCTAGGCACTGTTGGTTAGCTTTCAGAATATCACGCTAGTGCACTTAACCTACTACTAGATTTACAGGCTTTTTTCCAAACAGAATCAAACAAAATTAAAAAGGTAATTTCTTTTCAGACTTTCTCTGTGCTGCTAAAGAAGTACGACGTTCGTCTAACCATTGCTGCAGTATCAAAGCAGCGGCTTTGCGATCAATAAGTCCTTTGTTCCGAGATGGCGAAATATTTTGTGAGTGCAGTAGCTGCTCAGCTTGAAATGAAGTGAGTCGTTCGTCTACATATTCTAGCGACAACTGTAAAGCTTGAGCGTACCTCGTCGCTAATTTTTGAATTTCTTGAGCTTGCTTACCTAAAGAGCCATCCATAGAATATGGCAAACCAACAACCAATAATTGAACGTGACGCTCTTTGGCAAGGTGCTTGAGTTGTGCTAGATCCAACTCAAAAGATTTGCGCTCAATTGTTGTTAATCCTGAGGCAATCAAACCTGTGCCATCACATCCAGCCACACCGATTCGCTTACGACCAATATCTAAGCCTAAAGCTGAAATAAAAGATTGCTTTTTTGGTTGCGAACTCACAACAACACTGTTGGCGTTTTCATGAGTGTCAGTGGTTTGCTGCTGGGTAGCTTTAGACATTCGTGTTTTTTGTTTCTCCTTCGTCGTCAAGGTGATGTTGTGGCAAGGAATATTCTTCGGTGCTACTACTCAGATGTAATGATTCTGGTGAAGAACTTACTTGATTCGCAAATTGGTATTGCGAGTTCATTTTTATCTTTGAGCGGGCAGACGAAGTTTGTGGCATCCAAGACATACCACCTGGGACAGGTTTGCGTGCTGGTTGCAGACCCTGAAGCACTTCAGGCCATTGTAAGCCTTCTAAAGATGCAAACTTAGACTCGCGGATTTTGTGCCAAACTGAGCGCGACATCATAAGTGTATGTTCTACACGCTCAGCACCTATTTGCTCTAAGTATTCCTCTCGTTCTGGTTGATAATCAGCAGAAGCTAGTTGCAAAGATTGTGGTGGTAAATCTTGAACGATTCGTGCAAGTTGAGATAGTAGCTCAGGATAAAGCCAAGTATAGGCAGGGTGTACTGTTAATGTTGCAACGTGTGGTTTTTGGCTTTTACGGCATATTCTCAGCTGGAAGTAACCAATTGCTGCTTTCCGCTGCGGTTCAAATACATAGCCGCTGACAACTTCAGTTTTACTCCGCCATTGTCGTAGTCCTTCAATCAGTGCACCAAGAAGACTAGTCTTAAAATCATGAATATCGCGGTCAAAGACTTGGCGAACCAGAGGCGGCATTGAGGCAGTATCCAACTGGTAGAGCAACTGAGCATCAGCATTGCTGACAGGCAGCAAGTTTGGCAAATCTGGTTCTCTAGCAGCCAATTCTTGTAATAAGCTCGGCTTAATTTTCCAATAAGTCAATTGTGCCAAGGTTTGGAAACCATTTTGGCGATAGAGAGCCAAGGCATCTTTATTATTAATATTGACTTCTAATAACCATGTGCGAGCTTCACCAATCGCTTCAAAACAGTGACGCAAAAGTTGGGAACCAATTCCTTGGGTGTGAGCTTTGGTGTCTACCGCGACCTGCTGAACTTTCCAAGTACTGCGGGTACGATTAAAAGGGGTGACTTGAATCATCCCTTGAACCTGCCGATATTGCTCAGCTACGTAAATGCAGAAACGGTACTGTAGCGGATTGGGAAAGATGCTCAAACACTTGATTAACCCAAACCAGCGGCGCAGTAAGCTTAGATGCGATCGCCCTGACGTTTCGGCAGGACTTGATTGATCCACCTCGAATGACTCGGCACTAAGCCGTTCAATGCCCTCAAGGTCTCGGTATTGAACTGGTCTAATGACTAGGCTTTGGTTTTGGGGAGGCATGGAAGTCATGTTAGATCGGGCCGCCATTCAGCCTGAAATGAAAAGGTTTCGCTGCCATTATCTTAACGGCAAAAGCTCAGCGATCGCTGTTCAGCTTAAGTACGGATTTCTTAACCGTACAAATAGAAGACAGCAAAATGCTTGCTATGTCTGCTTTCTAGGGCATTTATTGCTAGTGATCTGCCACAAAAATTTATGAGGTTAGCCTAAATAAAAAACCTTGATGCGCGTTCTGCGTGCTTCAAGGTGTCTGAATTACTTTTATTCGATTAACCTTTATAAAATGGTTGCTTTTCGTGTTAAACAGCAGCGCAGTACTATCTAGAATATTCTCTGGCGAGAAATCAACTTTTCAACAGTTGCTTGAGTTTGATGGAGTAACTGTTCGCGGCTATCAATTACCTTTGGCTTGAGGGTAGGAACTAAATTCCGAGCTTGTAAAGTCATATGAAGTTGAAGATGAGCTACATACTCACTGAAATCTTCATGCACCGAATTTTGTTTTAGCTCCTTTGATTGCATTGCCACGGGGTTCTCCTTTCCTAAATTCTGTGCGGGTTCATCCACATCCGCAATTATCACGCGCTGTCTCACATTATCTTTCACTTTGCAATGAAGTGTAATGCTTTATGCCGTAGTTTATTAAGAATAGTTACGAAAGAAGGGGTGAGGGGTGAGGGGAAGAAAAACATTGAGGAGAAAGGCTCAATTTTCAATTTGTTGCCTTTTCAAATGCAAAGCAACTGCTTGATTTCTTTCCTATCGATAGTTGTGTTTCAGTGTCGATCCGTCTTTTGGGTAAGGAACATAGGTTCTAGATGTGCGATCCTTATTATCATAAAGAGTTGCATTTTCAACTTAATTAATGATTTTATTCGGTGGAGATCCGCATGGTGATTTCAGACCCGTGCTTCGGGCAGTAAAAACATATTCTCCGCAAGCAGTTGTTTTGCTAGGCGATTTCGACTTAGCGCGATCGCTAGAGGAAGAACTAGCTGCCATTTTGGATAAAACCGAAGTTTGGTTCATTCACGGCAACCACGACGCAGATCAAGATTGTTGGTATGACCATTTGTTTTCATCGCAGCTAGCGCATCGTAATTTACATGGTCGTGTTGTTAAAATTGCTGGTCAGCGAGTTGCTGGATTAGGCGGTGTATTTCGTGCCAAAATTTGGCGTCCTCCTGCTGCACCGAGATTTCCTAGCCATCATGACTTACTATCAATTTGTGGTAAAGGCGAACGCTGGCGGGGTGGTATTCCTCGCAAACATCATGCCAGCATTTTTTGGCAACACTACACAGCACTATGGAATCAACAAGCAGATATTTTAGTGACTCATGAAGCACCTTCATGCCATCGCTACGGCTTTAAAGAACTTGACGAACTTGCTGAAGCACTAGGAGTAAAAGCTGTGTTTCACGGTCATCACCACGAACAATATACTAAAACAATTAGTGGCGGTAAGATTCTGGTTCATGGAGTCGCGAAAGCTGGCATCAGCGATCAAGCAGGAAACGTTTTAATACCAGGCAAGTCAGATACCTATGGCAGAGATCAGAGGTCAGGGTTAAATAACCAGACTAGTGACTAGTTACTAGTGGTTAGTTACCATTTATTGTCATTACTAATTAACTGGATTTGATACTAGTTTGCCTTTAAAGCTTGTTTGACATCTACACCCTCATGCAGTCCAA
The DNA here is from genome assembly GCF_002749975.1 of Gloeocapsopsis sp. IPPAS B-1203. Lineage (NCBI taxonomy): Bacteria > Bacillati > Cyanobacteriota > Cyanophyceae > Chroococcidiopsidales > Chroococcidiopsidaceae > Gloeocapsopsis > Gloeocapsopsis sp. IPPAS B-1203. Next base: position 79,005 of record NZ_PEIG01000007.1, read on the forward strand.
CAGCAATTTTACTATGCTTTTCAATTTGTCCCATGACCTGTTTGGCGCGTTGAATCACCACTTGTGGCAATCCTGCCAAACGCCCTGCCTCAATGCCATAAGATTTATCTGCGCCTCCTGGCTGTACTTGATGTAAAAAGATGATTTGATCGGGTAATTCTTTGACAGTGACTTGATAATTAGCCACGTTCGGCAAAATTGAAGCAAGTTCATTCAACTCATGGTAGTGTGTTGCAAAGATTGTCCGCGCTTGAATCTCTGTTGCCAAGTATTCAGCTACTGCCCACGCAATTGAAAGACCATCAAATGTTGCAGTTCCTCTGCCAATTTCATCTAGCAACACGAGCGATCGCGAAGTAGCATGATTGAGAATATTGGCTGTTTCATTCATTTCAACCATAAAAGTCGATTGACCTGTTGCTAAGTCATCTACTGCACCAACTCGCGTAAAAATGCGATCGCAAATCCCCAATTGGGCAGAATTGGCTGGCACAAAACTACCCACCTGTGCCATTAACTGTATCAATCCTACTTGGCGCAAATAACAACTTTTGCCGCTTGCATTAGGACCTGTGAGAATAATTAAGTCAGGGAATTGGTGATTGGTAATTGGTAATTGGCTTGATTCTTCTCTATTACCCAAATGCGCAGAATTGGGAACAAAAAAGCCTGCGGGTAAAGACTGTTCAACCACAGGATGACGTCCATCTCCAATGATGATTTCTCGCCCTTCGACTATTTCTGGTCGGCAGTAACCTTGATAAACTGCTACTTCGGCTAAACCACACAACACATCAGCAGCGGCTACAGCGCGTGAAATATTACGAATCAATTCAGCGTGTTCGGCGACTTCACTACGCAACTGCGTAAATACTTCATATTCTAGGCGGTTCAAATCATCTCTAGCACTGAGGATGCGACTTTCGCGTTCTTTCAACTCAGGAGTGATATAGCGTTCTTCGTTCGTTAGTGTTTGCTTGCGAATGTAATGCTTAGGAACCTGATCAGCTTTGCTACGAGAAATACTAATGTAATATCCAAAAGTTTTGTTGTAGCCAACCTTAAGTGTTGGAATTTCTATCTTAGTGCGTTCTTCGATCTCCAAATTCGCAATCCACTGCTGATCGGCTTCTACAGTGGTGCGTCTCTCATCAAGTTGTGGATTGACACCAGGACGAATCAATCCGCCTTCAGAAAGTAAAATTGGTGGTGATTCAACAAGATGGTTGCGGAGTTTGTCACCTAGTTCTGACATCACAGGCGGAACTTTTTGTAAAGCGCGTAAATATGGCGATTTTGCATTTTCTACCAGATGAGCAATTTCAGGCAGTCTCGCCAACGAATCTGCTAAAGCAACAAGATCTCTAGCATTGGCACTACCAGAACCCGCACGACCTGTTAATCTTTCTAAATCGTAGATTTGCCGCAAACAAGCACGTAGATCGTGACGTAGTGAACTATCTTCAATTAATTCCTGAATTGTATCTTGTCGGGCACGAATCCCCTTAATATCTATAAGTGGCTGCAAAAACCAGCGACGTAAGGTTCGTCCACCCATCGCTGTGCTAGTGCGGTCTAATGCCCATAGTAGTGAACCATGAAACGTACCATCGCGGACTGTTTGCGTGATTTCTAAATTTCGCCGACTTTGGTGATCTAATATTAAATAATCGGTAATAGTGTATGTGCGTAAGGTTTGGAGCGCAATTGGATTTTCTTTTTGTGTTTCTTCTAAATACTGTAATAACCCACCAGCAGCTCTCACTGCTAAAGGAAGATGTTCGCAACCTAAGCCTTCAAGCGATCGCAATCGAAATTTTTGGACTAAACGCTGTCGCGCTTCTGCTGGAGTAAATGGAGTGTGCGATCGCAGCGCATAGCAAAATGAAGTTGGCAAACAAGATGGCAAATGTTCAGAAGTTTCTCCAGGACGTAGTAAACTACCTAAATCTGGAGCATTAGTCGGCACTAGCACCTCTGAAGGTTGTAGCCGCATTAATTCTTGCGTTAGCTGCTCTAAGTTACTTTCTTGTGTTGTTAAGAATTCCCCTGTAGAAATATCTGCATAGGCTAATCCCCAATGATTGCCTGCAATGACGACTGCTGCTAAAAAGTTGTTGCGCCGTGCTTGCAGCATTCCGTCATCTAAAAGTGTTCCTGGAGTAAGTACCCGCGTGACTTCTCGGCGTACTTGACGATGTTGGGCTGCGGCAACTTCTGCATCTTCAACTTGGTCGCAAATTGCGATCGCATAGCCCTTCTCAACTAACATTGCACAATACCGCTCTAGTGCATGATGCGGCACTCCTGTCATTGGCACTCGCCCGATTTCCTTTCCTCCTTCTTTACTCGTGAGGACAAGTTCTAATTCCTGCGAAACCGTCAGCGCATCAAGAAAAAAGGTCTCAAAAAAATCTCCACATCGATACAGTAGTATTGTATTTGGATACTGTTCTTTCACTTTTACAAAGTGCTGGTACATTGGTGAAAGTTTGGTAATATCCAATTTCCGATAGTCAGCGTTACGCAGCATCGGCTTACTATTAAATTCCACGGAAGTAGATGCAGAGGAGGAGGTATTCATCGCAATCAGTTGTGTGCCCTGTTCGTTTAATTTAATATAGGTAGTTAATCAGTTCACTGATAGCTATCCTAGTGTAGGACAGTATCTGCACATTTAGTTTTTAGTTAAAAAAAATTATTAACACTTGAATAGATTATACTATCTTAATTTAATTTTAATTTAAGTATTAAAACAGCCTTTAGTTTTTAAAAACTTTATCAATTCAAGTACAAACAAGTAAAATACTCATCTCACTTTCGATAATTAAGCAAGTATACATAACTATTGATTGCACTTTTTATACTAATTCGTGGTTAATAGCTAGCTAATCGACTATTAGCAATTTTCTCTTTAACAGCTTTTAATGTTTATTTTTACTTACTTCTGGCTAATTCTAATTATTCAATTTAGCATTTGATTCTAATATAAAGTTAAAAATTACAAGAACTTTATTTTTTAGGTAAGAATACTACTGTCCTTGATATTTAAACATATGAGACAATAGAAAGCAAATGCTAATATTTGGGTTTTAATATTGATAATTTATATCAAACTAGTACTAACTGCGGTAGTTTGGGGCGGTACATTTGTTGCAGGAAGGCTAGTAGTACAAAGTTTAGAACCTTTCTCAGCGGCATTTTGTCGTTTTGCTGTTTCCTCAATTTGTTTGCTACTACTCACATTTAAAATAGAGGGGCACCTACCTCAACTTCACAAGAAGCAACTTTTGCAAGTTTTTCTACTGGGAATGACAGGGGTTTTTGCATATAATGCATTCTTTTTTCTTGGCTTACAAACTATTGCGGCTAGTCGCGCTGCATTAATTGTTGCCTTAAATCCTACCTTTATTGCGCTTGGTTCTGTCTTATTTTTTAAAGAGAAACTTACTACTTTAAAAACGATAGGAATTATTACTTCTCTGTTAGGAGCAGCTCTAGCAATTAGTAGAGGGAATCTACTAGATACTTTAGATAATAATTTAAGTTTGGGAGACTTTTTTCTTTTTGGATGCGTATTTAGCTGGGTCGCTTATACACTAATTGGTAAAATTGCGATGCAGCAGCTTTCTCCTTTGGTGGCAACAACTTATGCTTGTCTTATTGGTACAGTTGCCTTATTTATTCCAGCTGCAATGGAAGGTTTTCTTCAAGAATTGATTCAGATTGATTTGGCGACTTGGTTAGTTATTTTATATTTAGGATTTTTAAGTTCTGCGCTTGGCTTTATTTGGTATTCTGAAGGCGTAAAAGCGATTGGACCTGCTAAAGCTGCAATTTTTATCAATTTGGTACCCGTATCAGCAATTTTGCTAGCAGCAGTTTTATTACAAGAAGAAATCACTCTTAGCTTGTTAATAGGGGGTGCTTTAGTAGTGGTAGGAGTATTACTTACGAATAAGGCTCAAGCTTGATAAAGTCTAGCAAGATTTTTTGATGAGGAGCACCTAAAGGCTTATAGCCGCCAGCTTTGGCAGAATAACATTCACCTTGTAAAACTTGTTGAGGTGTTAGCAAAGCCATATCCCATCCCTCATTGAGAACAAGGTGATCGAGTTCTACGGTTAATGGTGCGTGATAAACATGACGTACAACTTTTTCATCGTAATAGCAGCTAAAGTTTAGGATCGCTGGTGGAGTATAGTTGATTTCCTCTTGTAGTTCTCGTATTACTGCAACTTCGGGGACTTCTCCAGATTCAATGTGTCCGCCAAATAAACCCCAATGACCTGGATAAAGAATTCCAGGAATATTATCGCGTAATTGCATAAGGAATTGGTTCTGGCGATAGAGAACAGCGATCGCAACATGAATCTGGTCATTCATACGTTAGTTTATTGGGAAGGAGTGCGTTCAATTTGGCGGTGTTCTTCGACATAAGCCTCACCGAAATCTTGTTCTGCAACAGGAATACTGTGATAGCGTAGCTTTCCTTCAATTAAAACTTGATCTGCAAGTTGAATGTTTCGTTGATTGGTTAACACCCAAATTGTGCCACTAGAGTCTTGAACTTGGTAAGCCAACCAATCGACTAAAGGCACCAGCGCCGCAACTTTACCCTGAACATAGATTGTTTTGTCTTGATCGCGCGTTGGTTCAATATCACCAATTTGAGAAACATCAACTCCAAAACCTACATTAATGCTGTTGAGTGCAGAAGGTACACCACTACAGCCAAGTAGACCAGTCAGCAAGAGAGAAGATAGAATGTACAGAGGTTTCAGTTGTGGCGCGATCGCCTGACGGAGAAATTGCGTAGTCATTGGCACCATCACAACTAATGAAGTGAGTAGATTTCAATCGTATGCGGAGAAATTACGATCGCCCAGTATTGTTAGAAAAAATTAGTCTCAATTAGACATAATACTTTTGATACGAGTACAAGGTTACTTAATGTACCCTTGCTAGAGGAAGGTGCCAAAAATGGTTATGAAGCAAGCACAATTGTTGAATGGTAAAGCTTTGGCGCAACGTCTTCAAAGCGAACTCAAAGAACAAATTCAAACTCAAAAATCTCAATTTAATCGTCCACCTGGCTTAGCAGTATTGATGGTAGGAGATAATCCTGCGAGTGCTGCATATGTTCGTAATAAAGAACGCGCTTGCGCTAATGTAGGAATTGCTTCGTTTGGGCAGCATTTTGAAATTGAAGTGACGCAGGCAGAATTAGAACAGACAATTCACCGTCTTAATCAAGATGAACGAGTTGACGGCATTTTAGTGCAGTTACCTTTGCCAGAACACTTAGATGCAGTTGGGCTGCTACTCCAAATCAATCCTGACAAAGATGCAGATGGATTGCATCCCACTAACTTAGGAAAACTTGTGCGCGGAGAACAAGGTTTGCGTAGCTGTACTCCAGCAGGAGTCATGCGGTTGTTGCAAGAATATCAAATTCCGCTAAAAGGTAAGCAAGCTGTTGTGGTTGGGCGTAGTATTTTAGTTGGTAAGCCTTTAGCTTTAATGTTACTTGCAGAAGATGCTACAGTGACAGTTGCGCATTCGCGATCGCAAAATTTAGGTACAATAACGCGGTCTGCGGATATTTTAATCGGTGCTGTTGGTCGTCCTGGACTAATTACAGCGGATATGGTAAAACCTGGGGCGGTTGTTGTTGATGTAGGAATTAATCGTGTTACTGATGGAAGTGGTAGTAGCCGCTTGGTAGGTGATGTAAACTTCGATGCCGTGCAAAATGTGGCAGAGTATATTACTCCTGTTCCTGGTGGAATTGGTCCAATGACTGTAGCGATGTTATTACAAAATACGGTCACAAGTTATCGACAACGCCATCAGTGAGCAACTTCAGTGATTAGTGACTAGTCACTAGCAACTAACCACTAACTACTAGCAGTATTGCCGATAGCTTGGTTATTTAAACAGAGATGATATGACAAATGCTGAATTTGTCATTCATAAACTTCCCAAAGCCCCGTAAAATTGTTACGGATACCACAGCAGCTGAAGGAACTCAGGAATGGTAGTAACGGATAACCTACAAACGCCTCAAGAAAAAGTACCATTTGACCTACCAGCTTATTTACAACAGCGGCAATCTCAAGTTGAAGCGGCGCTTGATCGTGCTTTGCCAGTCACTTATCCAGAGAAGATTTATGAGGCAATGCGCTACTCATTATTAGCTGGCGGTAAACGGCTACGTCCAATTCTGTGTCTTGCTACCTGCGAACTTACTGGAGGTACAGCAGAAATGGCAACACCAACAGCTTGTGCTGTGGAGATGATTCACACGATGTCATTAATCCACGACGATCTGCCAGCAATGGATAATGATGATTATCGACGCGGGAGGTTGACAAATCACAAAGTTTATGGAGAAGACATCGCAATTCTGGCAGGAGATGGTTTGTTAGCCTACGCATTTGAGTACGTTGCGGCTAGTACAGAAAATGTGCCAGCACAGCGAGTTTTACAAGTGATTAGTCGCCTAGGACGTGCTGTTGGTGCTGCAGGTCTAGTTGGCGGTCAGGTTGTCGATCTAGAATCAGAAGGCAAAGCAGATGTCTCAATTGACACGCTAAACTTTATTCATAATCACAAAACGGCAGCTTTGTTAGAAGCTTGTGTTGTTTGTGGAGCGATTTTAGCGGGTGCGCCAGAAGCAGATTTGCAACGGTTAACGCGCTATGCACAAAATATTGGGTTAGCATTTCAGATTGTTGATGATATTTTGGATATTACTGCGACTCAAGAAGAACTCGGTAAAACTGCTGGTAAAGATTTACAAGCACAAAAAGCAACTTATCCGAGTATTTGGGGCTTGGAGGAATCTCAGCGTCAAGCACAACAACTGATTCAAGCGGCAATTGCGGAACTTGATTCTTTTGGAGAAAAAGCACTTCCACTACAAGCGATCGCCAAATTTATCACTAGCCGCACGCACTAAAGCTATCAGCTATCAGCCTATCTTTTAACCGACATCAAAACACCATGCAGGACTTTGGCGACATTCTAGACAACAGTGTAATGCTGGTTGCTGTAATAGCTTGTCTCATCGCTCAAGCATCAAAGCTCGTCATAGAATTAATCAAAAATCACAAGTTTGATATGCGCGTTCTTGTCACAACTGGCGGAATGCCTAGCGCACATTCAGCACTCGTTACAGCCTTAGCTACAGGTATTGGTCAAACTTCTGGGTGGGCAAGTAGTGAGTTTGCGATCGCTACCATTTTTGCCATTATCGTGATGTACGATGCTGCTGGAGTTCGTCAAGCGGCAGGTAAACAAGCACGCATTTTAAATCAAATGATTGACGAACTATTCCACGAAAACAAAGAATTTAATGAAGATCGACTCAAAGAATTACTTGGACATACACCGTTTCAAGTGATTGTTGGCTCAGTTCTCGGCGTAACAATTTCTTGGTTAGCAAGTCCGGCATATTAGGAGGGGCGAGGAGTGAGGAGCGAGGGAATGATTAATAGTACTCTCTAAGTTGAAAGTAAAATTTTACGGTGAAGCTTTGGGGCGGACGAGGGTAACTTGGCGACTATTGACTAACAAAGCATAGAAGCCCTGATCGCTGAGTCTTTTTAGAGTTTCGGTTGCTTTATTTTGATCGCTTGTATGTAGTGCGAGTAAGTAAGGGCGCTGGACATATAAAGTTAAACCGACGTCAGTCCCTAAAAATTGCTGTACCTGTGCTGCAGTTTCAGGACGGTTGAAATATTCAACTAATACCGCATATCCTGCACCTAAAGGTTGGGGATCTGCTACTGTTGATGCTTGTGGGTTTGTAGCAGGACGGACAACAAAGGCTGCTACCCCTAAGGAGCGAATCGATTGTACTTGCGAGTTGGCATTGTCTAATTGTGTAAAAGTGCCAGTGCGCGTTACTGTCTCGTTGAGATAGCGGCAAACGATAGTATTAGTATTAGGTGGCAGAGCACGACGTAGTTTTTCTTGTGCTTCTGGCGTTGGCGATCGCACTAATACAAGATATTCGCCCGTTCTTGGTGGCTGGCAATCAGGAGGAGTTGATTGAGCCACTGCCACATTCATACTCATAACCCAACGGACAGCAGAGAGTACAATTAAGCCGAGTAGTGGCATTGCTCCACGTTGGTACATAGCCTCCTCACTGATATTGCTTTTCATTTTATGACGACATTGACGCCAGCGAAGCTAAGGGATTAGGAATTGTCTGTGACGGTGCTTGAAATTCTCCTGTGATGACGTACTCTAATCGTAATTTCAGCCAAGTAATAAATTGAGAACTCGTAGAAATCACCGCTGCAGCAGGTTGAGGGCATTTAGCTTTGATTTGTGCCATTTCAGGTGCTTCTAAAAAGGCTGGCTGCATGACTAACCAGAAATCGATTTCTTTTTCTTGTTCGTGATAATTGCGCGTGCGTTCTCTGAGAACCTCATCCAATGGTTCTTCTTCTACGAGAAAGCGCTGACTTGCCAGAACGTAGTAGTAAGTTTGCATATTGGAGACTAGAAAATAGGACGCAGGGAGTAGTTATTATCTCACCTTTCATTTACTGATTTGAGGAGAACTTTATAACTCTCCACGAATTGCTTGTTTCATCTCACGAACAGCACGTTCTAAACCAACTAAAGCTGCTCGACTAACAATTGTATGACCAATATTGAGTTCTTCCATACCTGAAATACAAGCCACGGCGTAGACGTTCCAATACGTCAATCCATGTCCAGCATTGACGCGTAACCCCGATGCGATCGCTTGTTCGGCACCTTGAGAAAGGACTGTAAGTTCTTGTTGTCTATTTGCTTCGTTGTGGGCTTCTGCATAACGCCCAGTATGTAACTCAATAAATTGAGCTTTAGTCTTGACAGATGCTTCAATTTGTGAGCGATCAGCATCAATAAACAAACTAACAGGAATATCGGCAGACTGTAACTTGTCTACGACCTCGTTCATACGTTCGAGTTGACCAACAATATCTAATCCACCTTCAGTTGTAACTTCCTCGCGTTTTTCGGGAACAAGAGTCACGTAATCCGGTTTGATATCAAGTGCGATCGCCACCATTTCATCAGTAGCTGCCATTTCTAAATTTAAATGCGTTCGTACAGTTTGCCGCAACAACTGCACATCTCTTTCTTGAATATGGCGTCTATCTTCGCGTAAATGTACAGTAATCCCGTCAGCGCCTCCCAATTCGGCAAGGACTGCTGCTGCGACAGGATCGGGTTCTACAGTTCGTCGTGCTTGTCTAATTGTTGCAATATGATCGATATTGACTCCCAATGTAGGCAATCTAACTTCTCCTAGCATTTATAAGTTTCAGCACTAGATTGTAGCGAAAATCTCCAAAAATCAGTGTGTACTCTTGTATGGCATAAGCGTCCAGCCGGTAAAAAATTAGGGATCAAACTACCGCCAAAATTTAATTTGACCTTCCTTGTCGCCACTAATTACCGTTTGATCGTCGGGGCTAATTGCTACAGAGTAAACATCTTCAGGATGTCCTTGAAAGGTGTGTAATAACTGACCCGTACGCAAACTCCACAATTTGACTTCGCGATCTTCAGCTCCACTGACTAGAAACTGACCATCAGCGCTAATTGCTACTGAGTTTACATGATCTGTATGTCCGTGCAAAGTTCGTACTAATTTACCTGTGTGTATGTTCCAAACTTCAACGGTTTCATCATTACTACCACTGACTAATGTTTGTCCATCAGAGCTAATGGCAACAGTAATAATCTTACTTTTGTGTGCAGCTAGAGTGCGAATTAGTTTACCTGTATTAACATCCCAGATGTTAATGTCTTGACCTTGACCGCCACTCGCTAAGGTTTGTCCGTCAGGACTCAGTGCAATTGTTCTCAACCGCGGTGTTTCTGCAGCAAAGCTTCGCAGTAACTCTCCAGACTGTAAATTCCAAACTTTGATAGTGTTATTACCATCAGCGCTGACTAGAGTTTTACCATCTTGGCTAATTGAAACTGCCCAAACGGTATCTTGCGATCCACTCATAGTTCGGAGCAGTTCACCTGTTTCTAGGTTCCATACTTTAATTGTTTTATCGCCACTACCACTCACTAATGATTTACCATCAGGAGCGATCGCAACTGACCAAACTGCCGAAGTATGTCCAGATAACGTACGCAATGGTCTACCACTTGGCAAATGCCAAATTCTAATTGTTGTGTCACCGCTGCTGCTAACGAGGGTTTGACCATCCTGGGTTGTCGCCAGTGACCAAACAGTCTTAGAGTGATCGAGGCGTGTTTGGGCAGTTTGATTGTAGTCTCTTGGTGCAGCAACAAGAGATTCACCAAAAGGCAACTGTAACAATTGTTGTCGTTGCAGAATATAGGTTGCTCCCACTAAAGTGACCAGCGTTGTCAAGCTAACCCCTAAAAGCAGCCGGATACTTCTATATTGGAGTATTGGTGCAAAGATTGCCCTACTAGCTTGATGTACTTGTGGTTCTTCGCGGCGTGAGTGTATTTCTGATACAGGGGCAAGTAAGATTCTGCTATTGTGTGTACTCAGAATTACTGGTTCTATATTAGCTGCAGTTGCTTCTGCTTTGCGACTGACATATTCGTGCAACTCATCAACTGCAATCTGGCGATCGCCATCCAAATCAGCCGCACCTTCTAAACCTTCAACAAGGTAACGCGTATAAGTAGAAAGGTCATTGCCTTTATTTTGAAAGAATGATTGAGTTACAGAAGATAAGAAAATAGTTCTATTGTTACCTCCAAGTTGCCTAGCAACATCATCAGAGATACGAGCCTGTGCTGCAACGACATTCACTGCAGCTTGAATAAAGCAACAATCCAAAATAACTACTTGCTGCGTCGCTCGGCTGTCATTCATAACATCTTGAATAAAACCAGCCGGTACTACTGTTGATTTAATAAGTTCCCTTTGAGGATTTTTACTAGTACTATTTGTCGCAAAATATAATTTATTACTGTAGTCTCTGATACAGTAGCCAGAAAAATAAAGTAATACTAAATCATCACTTTGACGCGCCTTATCTCGAAATAAAGCCTCAAGTGCTGCTTGCATGCTCAGAGGTTCAGGGTTTTGTAGAATTTCTACTTCATCAAATCCTAAATCTGGGTTTTGCAGAACACGTTGCATTGCCTCGACATCTTTTACTGCACCAGGTAAGGTGTTAAAGCCAGTACCGTGGCGGCTAACTCCAATAAGTAGTGCAAATTTAGCCATTATAATTTCCTACATTTGCCAGAGATGCTAACCCCAAAAAAGAACACTAACGCAACTTAATTGATTTGCTTAAACTTTAAACTTTCTTTAAAAATTTAGCAGTTGCTTCATGAAATCTTTATTTGAAAAAACATATGGGCTAACTTTTACTTACTAAAAATTTATCAAAAAAAGCATCTCTATACTAGAGATAGTTAATTGTTTTTCGTGAAAGTTGCTTACAGCTTACCTTGGTTACTGCAGGCAAATGAAATAACTCTCATCCAAACGACTAACCGGAACTTTTGTGAAAATTGTATTGTTTTTTTAACAAACTTGTAGTCATATTGTTTACATTGCGATCGCTGTCTTTAGTTATCTTACCTTTTCCTAAGCATTAACAAGCTTGTTACTATCTCTACTAAAAGGCATCTGACTACTCTTATTACCCAAAATAAAGATTACCACGTTGGTTTTGACCATTGGTTGCATTTTGGGAGCAATTCATAGTCCTTAACTCAATTATCCAAATGGAAGGGTAACGCTATTAGCATTAAATTTGCGATCGCGTGCGATTTATCATCAAAATTAAAGCTAAGTTGGATATCACTTTATCCAGTAAATTTAAGACTTCCCATTTATACATTAGACAGCTTGCATGAATGCCATCATAAATAAATTTACAACTAAAAAAAACTCTACCTATCTTCTTTATAAAATTACTATAAAATTCTTACCAGAATTGTCTTTTGCACACTAATTTTGAGTAATTTAACTTTATTTGAATAGCATCTGTAATTCCTGTAAGATATCTATTTTTGGCAAAACTATCTATCTATAATTATTAGTTTCAAATTAAATCAGTAAATTATCACTTTGCTACAAAAAGAGTATATTTTTACTATTAGTTTCATGTTTGTAAGTTTTATAATATTAACACTCAGTTGAGAGAAAGTATAAACTACATTCTCTCGAAGGATAAGCTTCAAGTCTAAACGGGCATTTTTCAATTCACACTCATCTGTAATCTTAACAACTGAATTGTCTATATTTTGTATAACTAATATTCTGAAAGGAAAGTCAGTGTACTAAAGACACATGTGATAGCATCAGAGTCATTTAACCTTGTACGTCATCAATGCTAGTAGATGAGCTAATTGCACAGAAGTGCAAAGAACTCGACCAAAGTAGGTCATTTAAATTATCTAAATCTGAAAAGTTTTGCCGTTATTGCTTCGATAGGATACTCGCATAGAACACCTATTTCAGGAGAAACGACATGGCAAGTTTTGTAGATAGTATTAGCACCTCTGATGAAGTGGATTTCTTTCCTGTAGAGTTTATTGGACAAGTAGACTACACAATATCAGTACTTGGTGCCTCAAATGCTGGTGGAACTTTAGCAGATCCTATGGTTGGCATCTTTGATAGTGCTGGTAACTTATTAGCTTATCAAGACGACAGCTGGGCATTGGGTTATGACCCTATGGTGCAATTTACTGCACCCACTAGCGGGACATACTACATTGGGGTTGCTGATGCGATCGGAAGTACTGGTACTTATACACTGGTGTACGACCAGACTTTACCTCCATCTCCTGTTGATACGTCCACCTTCCTCGTTTAACACGACAGTGAGAGTATTTGATGCAGTCAACTGTTTATCAACTGGCTGCATTGATACAAACTGTAGAGATATTTTTCTATTGTCGAATAGAGCAAAGAAGATTTAGTAGCGATGACAACTACTTTACACGCTAATGAAACCGACATCACTGCTGAAGAAATCATGTCTTTAGTAAAGAGTTGCCAAATATTGCCACAATTGTGGCGTGAGAGGATTATTGAGCAGGCGATCGCCGCTATTGATTGTACTCCAGAGGAAACTATGAGTGCTTGTCAGCAATTTTATCAGCAACATCACCTTGATAGCGTTGCTAAACAGCAAGCTTGGCTAGAGCATTATGGTATAACTCAAAGGCAATTAATTTCTATGGCAACACGCCAACTCAAAATTGAAAAATTTAAGCAATTAACTTGGGGTAGTAAATTAGAAACTTACTTTCTCCAGCGTAAAGGACAGTTAGATCGAGTCATTTGTTCGTTGATTAGAGTTCAGGATGGAGGAATTGCTGAAGAGATTTATTTCCGAATTTATGAAAAAGAGCAATCATTTACGGAATTAGCAAAGAAGTTCTCTGTAGGACTGGAAGCACAAACTGGCGGTATCGTTGGTCCAGTAGAGTTAGGTACACTGCATCCACAGTTGTCAAAAATACTCAAAACAAGTCAACCAGGAAAGCTATTGCGCCCTATAGTATTAGGAGAATGGTTTTTTATTGTGAGATTAGAAAAGATAATTCCGGCACAATTAGACGAGATGATGCGCCGGAAGTTATTACAGGAACTATTTACAGTTTGGCTACAAGAGCAAATTCAAAAACTATCTTCTTTTGATAGAATTTGGATGGAAGCTCTCGGTCACACTCATTAGTAACTTACTTCAACCTTCCCGAACGAATCGTACTAAAAACTAGCCACAGTCCTAACAAACTGGCAGTAGCAAATAAAATAGTACTCAACCAAGATAATTCAGTAGTTTGGGCATTATTGGAAATAAGTGCTGCACCAATAATTAAAGAGCCAACTAAAATACTAAATGACAGACGATTAGCTGCCTCGTCCATAGTACGTCGGATATTATCTAAACCGCGTACTGATAAATTCCACTGAAGTGTTTCTGACGTGACTCGATCTAAAAGTAACTCAATTTGGCGAGGTGATTGTAGCGACAGACTTTTTAAGTCTAGTGCAGTTCTTAACAAAGATTGCACAGGATTAGCACCAAATAACTGACGTCGAAATAAGTCTGTAATCAGTGGTTTGATTTCATCCAAAAGATTGATTTCTGGGTTAACTAAACGAGCAACTCCCTCTAAATTTGCTAATGTTTTTGCATATAAACCCAAATTACTTGGTAAACGAATCTTGTTGTTACGTGCTACTTGTAATACTTCATAAAATACTTGACTAAAGTTAATTTGTGACAAGCTTAAATTGTAATATTTGCGTAGCATTCGGTCATAATCATTCTCCAAACGCGATAAAATCACTGGCTGGGCAGAATCAGCAAGTTGCAACGTTAATTGCGCACATCTTTGGGCGTCTAAATCGACGATCGCTAGTAACATTTCTGTCAAAATTTGCTGCGATCGCGGATCTAAACGTCCTACCATGCCGCAATCGAGCAATGCAACGCGACCATCTCTGAGGTAAAATAGATTGCCTGGGTGCGGGTCAGCGTGAAAGAAGCCATCAATATAAACCTGCTGGAAGAACGCACGAAACAACAAGCTTGTCACAGCAGCTCGTTTTTTATAGGGATCTTGACCATTTTGCGTGCTACCAAAATCTCCTGAGAGAATTGGGACTCCATCGAGCCACTCCATAACAAGCAACTTAGCTGTTGTTAAGTCCCAGTAGATTTCTGCTACGACTAACTGCGAAGAATCAAACCAGCGACTATTAGTAAGATTACGCCGTAATTGATCTGTAAAACTCGCCTCTCGGATAAAGTCTAGCTCTGCCTCTAACGCTTTGGTAAATTCTTCAGCCAAAGAGTCAATATCATACATTTGCCCAAACTCAGTGCGCGCTACCAAGTCGGCTACACCGCGAATGAGTGAGATATCTTGCGCAACAATCGCATCAATTCCAGGGCGTTGAACTTTGATTGCAACTTCTCGCCCATCAATTAAGATAGCTTTGTGTGTTTGAGCAATTGATCCTGCTGCAACAGGTCGCGGATCAATTGTGGTAAAGGTAGATTCAAGCGACTGTGGTAGTTGCTGACGAATGACAACTTCAATATCTGCCCAATTAACGGGTGGTACATCATCTTGCAGCATTGACAGTTCATCAATGTAAGCTGCAGGAAGCAAGTCAGGGCGAGTACTGAGTAACTGCCCAAACTTAACGTATACAGGTCCGAGATCAACCAAGATGTTTCGCAGAACAGCAGGAGTAGGTAATTGAGGTTCGTCAGTTTTTCCTCCAGTCAACAGCCGTCGCATATAGTCCCAGCCATTACGCAGGAAAACTTCCAGAATTTCTCTTTGCCGAGATGTTGTTTGAGTTAGAAACACAGCTTTTTATAAGGTAGTGCAGACGTTTTATAACAGATCCGTGAATTTGGGGTTATCCTGCAAAAGTTTGAGTGCTTGTTTAATGTCTTGAGTGCGATCTTTTCTCGCAATCAGAGTGACATTGCGATCGCGCACCACCACGACATCTTCTAATCCAATAGTAACAATCACATCATCGTCACTCGTGGCATAAAGCAGCGTATCTTTGGTATCTAACCCAACGTGATTGGCTAACTCGACGTTAAGGGAGTCTTTTTTGAGTAATCGCTCAATTGCGTTCCAATCTCCTAGATCGTCCCAACCAAAATCGACTGGCAAAACATAGGCAATTCGAGTTTTCTCCATCAAAGCGTAATCAATACTGATTTTTGGTAGATGTGCGTAAGCCGATACTCCTTCAGTTTCTAGTAATCGCATCATTTCTGGAGCGTAGGTTCGTAGTTCTTCTAGCACAACACCAGCACGAAAAACAAACATTCCGCTATTCCAGCTAAAACGATTTGTCACTAAGAAAGACTCGGCTGTTTCGCGATCTGGTTTTTCAGTAAAGCGATTGACGCGGTAGACGGGTAAGCCACCAAAAGAACCAGCTAAATCTCCTTGCTCAATGTAACCGTACCCTGTAGCAGGATAAGTCGGCTTAATACCTAAAGTCGCGATCGCCTTTTCTGTTGATGCTAGTAATGTCGCAGCACACAGCGTTTTGTGAAAGTTGGCTTGGTTGTCAATCCAAGGATCGGCAGGAAAAAAGCCAATAACTGCGTCTTCTCCGTAACGCTTGGCAACTTCTAGTGTACTCCATGCCACAGCTGGAGCTGTATCACGTCCTTCAGGTTCTGCTAATAAATTTAGCGTTGGCAAATCTGGTAGCTGTTCTTGCACACCTTGTACAAGTTGACTAGAAGTCACCACCCAGAGATTTTGCCAATCTTCTGCTAATGGTAACAGTCGATCGGCAGTTGCTTGTAACAAGCTTTTTCCGCTGCCGTCCAAGCTTAAAAACTGTTTAGGACGTTGTTTGCGACTGAGGGGCCAAAATCGCTCTCCTTTACCCCCAGCTAAAATCACAGGTATCAATGTGTTCATCTTGTATAGCTGTTGATGTGGATATCTTAAGCAAGTTTACCCGCCTCACTGGTAATAGCAAGAATTTTAATGACACAAAGCGAGTGGCTAGTGGGAGAGTAGGAGTGTGGGAGAGATCTAATTACTATTTTCCCTCATACTCACCTACCCACTTACCTGCCTACCCTCTGCGTCGGTTATTGGGAGGGAAATACTACTTTAAAAACTGTCTAGAGCCGGCTGCTAGTCGTTAAGATCAAGAAAGATTAAGTTTATTATCAATTTTTAGCTTGTCAGCGCGATCGCTCGCAACAACTTAACGAAGATGACCTTCTTATTACTTGGCATCATCTGCCCACTCATATGACCACATACATGGAAATTCCCTTAATTGGCAAAGTCAAGCATCCACGTCGCTGGCTAATGGGGCTATTAGCAACTGGTGTTGTGGTCAGCGGTGGTACTTATGCAGTTATGAGTCGAACAACACCAAGAATTAATGTTGCAGAACTGACTGTACCCGTAGAATCACAAAATGTAACATTACGTATCACTGCCAGCGGTAAAGTTGTTCCTTTTCAGAGTGTGAACCTCAGTCCTAAAACCTCTGGGCGGCTTACACAGTTGAGTGTTGAACAAGGCGATTCGGTAAAACAAGGACAAATTATTGCGCGGATGGATAACGCCGAACTTCAAGCTCAACTTGCCCAAGCGCGTGCTAACTTAGCTCAATCTCAAGCCCAACTCGACCAAGCACTTGCGGGTAGCCGACCTGAAGAAATTGCTCAAGCAAGAGCGCGTCTAGCTCAAGCCGAAGCCCAACTTGCCCAAGCGCGTACTGGAAATCGTCCAGAAGAAATTGCCCAAGCCCAAGCTCAAGTAGATGCAGCCCAAGCTAGGGTTAGTTTGACAAGTAGCCGAGTTCAACGCAATCGCGTATTGTCTCAAGAAGGAGCGATCGCGCAAGATCGTCTTGATGAGGTGATCGCCGACGATCGCAGTGCGCAAGCTGCATTACAAGAAGCCCAAAGGCGATTAGCACAATTACAAAGTGGGAGCCGTTCTGAGGAAATCACTCAGCGCCAAGCCGCAGTGAATGAAGCCCGCGCCGCCCTTCAACAAGCTCAAAGTGGTTCGCGTCCAGAAGAAATTGCCCAACGCCGCGCCACAGTTGCTGCATCTGCTAGTCAAGTCCAAGCGATTCAAGTACAACTAGAAGACACGATCATTCGCGCGCCGTTTGATGGGATTGTTACCCAAAAATACGCAACCGAAGGAGCTTTTGTCACGCCAACAACCTCAGCTTCTAGCACTGCATCAGCGACCTCAACATCGATTGTTGCGATCGCCAGAGGTTTAGAAATCTTGGCACAAGTTCCGGAAGTAGACGTCGGACAAATTAAGCAAGGGCAAACGGTGGAAATTATTGCTGATGCTTACCCTGAGCAGGTTTTTCAAGGTCGCGTTCGTTTAATTGCTCCAGAAGCCGTTGTTGAACAAAATGTGACTTCGTTTCAAGTAAGAGTTGCCTTGGAAACTGGCACGCAAGAGTTGCGTTCAGGGATGAATGTAGATGTCACCTTTCTTGGCGAACAACTATCTGATGCCCTGATGGTTCCTACGGTGGCGATTGTCACAGAACGCGGTGAAACTGGTGTCCTTGTTCCAGGGCAAAACAATCAGCCGCTTTTTCGTCCGGTAACAATTGGACCAAGCCTTCAAGATCGCACGCAAGTTTTATCCGGTTTAGACGAAGGCGATCGCGTATTTATTGACCTCCCAGAAAGGCAACGACCAACACAAAACGAAGCAGTAGTGAGTGATTAGTGGCGAATGAGAGTGTGGGCGAGTTTCTAGAGATTGAGAGATTTAATTGCTATTATTCACTACTACCCGCCTACCCTACTACCCAGTTACCTGTTACCAAATTATCAGTAATGGATATTTTAGAAAGTGTCAAAATGGCATCAAAAACGCTGCTAGCAAATAAGCTACGCAGCACGCTCACAATGCTAGGGATTATCATCGGCAATGCGTCGGTGATTGCAATGGTGGGTATTGGTGAAGGTGCTCAGAGATTTGTTTCTGGACAGTTTGAGTCTTTAGGCACTAACGTATTGTTTATCGTTCCAGGAAACCGTGACGCGCAGCGGACAACTGTTGATTTGCCAAGAACTTTGGTTTTAGAAGACGCTGAAGCGATCGCCACACAAGTCCCAACCGTCGCCGCAGTTGCACCGCAATTACACTCTCGCGAACTCGTCACCTACCGTAACCGCAATACATACAGCTTGATGGTGGGAACAAACCCAGACTTTTCTATCGTACGTAGTTTTGATACTGAGCGTGGTAGATTTATCACCGACCTTGACGTTAAGCGAAATAACCAAGTTGTTACCTTGGGTGTCGATTTAGCCGAACGCCTCTTTGGAAATCAAGATCCAATTGGTCAGCAGATCAGAATCAGAAATGTTAGTTTCTTAGTCATCGGTGTTATGGAGGCGAAAGGCTCAGTCTTAGGGACAAACTATGACGACAGTGCTTACATTCCCATCACCACAATGGCAAGCCGAATTATCGGTGAGAATTCTCCTTATGGCGTAAACTTAACGTTTATTTCGGTGTCGGCACAAAATGAAGCAAGTGTTGATGCAGCCCAGTTTCAAATTACAAACTTGCTACGGTTACGGCACAAGATTACGCGCGAAGATGACTTTAGTGTGGAAAGCCAAAAAGACGTTTTAGAGATTGCAGGAACAGTCACAGGTGCTTTGACGATTATGTTAGCGGCGATCGCTGGTATTTCCTTGTTAGTAGGTGGTATTGGCGTGATGAATATCATGCTCGTGTCTGTCACTGAAAGAACGCAAGAAATCGGGCTGCGTAAAGCAATCGGTGCGACTCAGGATGATGTTTTAATTCAGTTTTTGATTGAAGCTGTGATTCTTTCGGCAGCTGGGGGCTTACTCGGTACAGCCTTAGGAGTTGGTGGCGTCCTTTTGATTGGAGCCTTTACACCGTTTCAAGCTGGAGTTTCACCAATTGCGATCGCCCTTGCGGTTGGTGTTTCTGGTGGTATTGGCATTATTTTTGGTGTAGTTCCTGCCCGTCGCGCTGCTCAACTCGATCCAATTGTTGCCCTAAGAAGCGCCTAGCCATACAATTCTAGATTCTGGATGAGCACTGATTAGTAAATTACTTCAACCTGTGATGGCAAAAAACGATTTCTTACGCAATGTTTGGTACTACGCTTTACCTGGAGGTTCCCTCAAACGGGGAGCTATGGTGGCAAAGACTTTGCTAGGTGAACCAGTGGTTTTTGCACGTAGCCGTGAAGGTAAAGTGTTTGCGCTACGCAACATCTGCCCCCATCGTGCAGTACCGCTAAGCTGTGGGCGGTTCGACGGACAAGAAATTGAGTGTTGTTATCATGGTTGGCGTTTCGATCAAACAGGACGCTGTACTGAGATTCCCGCCTTAGTTGAAGGCGATCCACTCGATCTCAGTCGCTTTCAAGTTAAGCAGTATCCTGTGCGGGAGGTGCAGGGCAACATCTGGATTTATATGACATCCAATGAGCGAAATGCACCGCAGGAGCCAAATATGGAAGTTCCTGTCGTTCCTTTTTTTGGTGACAAATCATCTCAAATGGTCGTCACGCTACATTTCCCCTGTTATGTGGATCATGCCATTATTGGTTTAATGGACCCAGCGCATCTACCATATGTCCATCGTTCTTGGTGGTGGAAATCAGGGCGATCGCTATTTGAAGAAGTCAAAGCTTTTGATCCTTCGCCTTATGGCTTTACCATGCGGCGGCATCAAATTCCTAATGTCGCACTGGGCTATCGACTCATTGGTGGTGGTGCACCAGAAACTGAAATCTCGTTTCGTCTTCCTGGTGTACGAATTGAACACGTTAGTACAGCACAGCATAATGTCTGTAACCTAACAGCAGTTACTCCCATATCGGAAACCGAAACAGAGGTGACAACTCTGCTTTATTGGACAACACCCTGGATTACAGCAATTAAACCACTGATTAGACCTTTTGTCCGTGCCTTTCTCGATCAAGATCGTCAAGTCGTGATTAAGCAGCAAGAAGGCTTGAAATACGATCCGACTTTACTACTCATTCGCGATGCGGATACTCAAGCACGTTGGTACTATCAGTTAAAAGCTGAGTTTGCCCGCGCTACAGCCGAAGAACGCCCTTTTAACAACCCAGTCAAAACCCAAGTTCTGCGTTGGCGATCGTAGGCAATAAAAGGGGCAAGGAAATGGAGAACAGTTTTACCAATTTTGATTTTGAGAAGATTTCAACTCATTAATCTAGCGTTTAGGATAAGTACTCTGCATGGAACACTACTCCTCACACTCTCCTATAGGAATTGCCCAGCGTGATGACGATGCTGTAGCAACTACGATAGTACGCCTAGAAAATGTCTTTAAGATCTATGGTGCTGGAGAAACTGAAGTGCAAGCATTAGCAGATGTTAGTTTGACCGTAGAACAAGGTGAGTATTGCGCGATCATGGGTGCGTCAGGCTCTGGCAAATCAACAGCGATGAATATTATCGGCTGTCTCGATCGCCCAACTAAAGGTCACTACTACTTAGATGGCGTTGACGTTGCAAATTTAAATGATACCGAGTTAGCGCACATCCGCAACCGTAAAATTGGATTTGTCTTTCAACAATTTCACTTACTCCCTCAATCAACAGCCCTAGAAAACGTTATGCTACCGATGGTTTATGCAGGGATTTCAACATCAGAAAGACGCGATCGCGCAACTGTTGCTTTACAACGTGTTGGCTTAGGAAATCGCCTGAATAATCGACCAAATCAGCTTTCTGGTGGACAACAGCAACGAGTTGCGATCGCAAGAGCAATTGTCAATCAACCCGTGCTACTGCTTGCAGATGAACCTACAGGCGCACTCGACTCGAAAACAACTCAAGAAGTCTTAGAAATTTTTGGCGAACTCAATGTCAGTGGGATCACGATTGTCATGGTAACGCATGAACCTGATGTCGCTCGTAAAACTCAACGCATTGTCTGGTTTAAAGATGGTCAAGTTATTCACTCCCACCTGACTCCATCTGATATTAATAGAGTGGCAACATCCTAGACAAGAAGTCAAGTTTAGGGTTATTTCCTAACCCCTGTTGTTAATCGACATCAGTGAACCACCCTGCGGGAAGCCGCTTCACGTCTACGTTTGCTTAACCGCGACTAAAGTCGCCAAGCGATCGCGTTAGTGTAAAACCGCTAGAGATCCAGCGATCGCTGAGGCAGATGCAGAAAAAAATATTGTGCCAAATAACCACCAAGCCGCAGTTTTTGCAACTTTTTGAGCAGCTTCTGCTTGTTGTTGGGCTTGTTGTTTGCGAGTAGCTTCGATCAATTGTTCTAGCTTAGGAGTTAATTGACTAGGCTGTGATTCTAATTGCGCAGACTTGAGTTCATCTAACAATCCACTGTGAAATCCTTGCAGTTGCTGCTGACTCCAAGCTTGCTGCCAAAAACCTTCCCAAGAGTCTAAAGCCTGACTAATAGATTGTTTTGAGAATTCTGTACGGCTATTCACTAAGTCTACAAAAGTTTGACGACCCATTTGTCGCAAATGATTTTCTCTGGCAATAGATTTCATCGCTGGATCAGCAACTAATCTTTCAAATTGTTCTCGAATTTCTTCGCGATCTGCCTCTGGCAACTGTAACTTTTTGAGATAGTTGTCGATTGCCTCGCGGCGACTGATTGCATCTACCGCTAAGCTTAACTCTTGTCTAATAACAGTAGCAGCAGTTTCTGCTGTGGAAACAAGCTGCTCGCTAACATTTTTAGCACCAATAGCTATTGCTGCTGTTCCTACAATACCTTGCAAACCCGAAGTTGCTGTTTTAAGAAGTGTACCAATGACAGAGCTGACAGTGGTTGAACTAACCCAGATAAGTAACGATAAGTAAGCTGCCCAAATAATCAGCCCAAGAATTGCTCCTAAGAACTGATCGCGTGTGAAGCTGAGTTTGACTGCCAAAAAACAAGCTGCGAATAGTGTAATGCTGATAGTTCCTAAAGTCCTCAGCCCAACTACCATGCCAATCTTATCTATCTTGTTGTCTATGCTTGAGTCATCCTTAACATCAGAATCTAACGCTGTTGAGTCTGAATAGGAAATTCCTAAAGCAATGAAGAAATTACTTAGCAATATTTGAAAGGCAAAAGCTAGTAACACTCCCGCAATTAAAACTAAAAAACCTTGTGAACCAGAAAAGTTAGATAAGTTATATTCAGAAGTCGTCATCTGTTCGTAATGTTTTCAAATACAAGCTAAGCCCGTGTCAGCGGGCTTAAGCTCAAACGCAATTACTAGTTGTGACTTAAATCTCACTAGTTTAAAGGCTTGATGTTTTTCCAGTTTGTGCTTGAGTTTCAATTGGTTTAACGTCGGTGTAACCCATTTGGCTAGCAATTGTTCGGAAAATTGAAATTTGATCGTCAAAATCAAGCCCTTCAATTTGCGACAACAAGCTGTTAATAGCTTCAGTTGGTTGATAGTCATTAGGCATTCCTACTACACTATCGCCCATAGCTTGTGCCCAAGCATACCAAACCATCAATTGATTGTTTTCTTTCAATGCACCGTAAGCACGTGAATATTCTGACTCCTCTCGGTTTACAATTTGCCGCATAACAGCAAGTTGCTCGTTATCCGATAACTTATAGTAGTCTCCTAGCAGCATTGGTGCTAATTCTGGATCAGTTGCGGCTGGCGCAGCGGGAGTAATAGAGCTACCCATTTTCTGATAAACCAAGTAAAACCAAGCTAGTTTTGCATCAGTTTCTAACCCATCGAAAGCTTGAACAACTTTTTGTGTTTCATCACTCAATGCTTGGGGCTGATTGGTATTTGGGCTAGAAGTCATAGCTTATCTCCAGAGAAAACGTTCTAATTATCAGGAGTATCAAAGTTTGCAACTTTAATTCGCCCTCCAAGAGAGAGAGTTTAGTTTTGTGAGTTGTTAATTACGGATACTTCTTAGAACAGAGATACAAGATCTATCTCAATGAGGTTATGGCAGTGTAGTCGCCCTCTGATACGATCGCAGCATAAATAAAAAAAATCCATAGGAGACACTTATGGCTGACGAAGAAATCAAACCTAACCCTGAGCAAGCAACTACTCAAGAAGCACAACTTGCAGCAGAAAACATAGCTGCAGGCAAAGAGAAAGTAACAAATGTAGATTTTGATGCTGATTACGCAGCTGCTCAGCAAATGAGTGTGAGTGACGTGGATCGTACAGAAGCAGGCGCACAAGCTGCACAAGAAGCAACAGCACCACAATTTGAAGTGTCTCAGCAAGAAGAAACTCAAACTGAAGCAACCACAGGTAATCCAGATGATTATAAACAAATGGCACAAGACAGTGTAGCTGAATCTGGAACAGAAGTTTCTGACGATCTAATCAAGAAAGCTATGGACAAGGGTAAAGCTGGTAATTCATAGTAAATCTTTCTGTCAAACTATATTGATATCACAGCTTATAATCTTTTGCTCAACTACAGTAAGTTGAGCATTATTTGTTTGTATATAAAAGAGATCATATAGCTAGAACTTCAATGTGCCTTGATTACTCAAATCAGAATTTAACTGAATTTCGCTAGAATTTAAGGCTATGACTGCTGATAATAATTCTTGTGGTTGATGCACTAAAAAATCTGGGTTCTGTTGTGCTAAAACCTCTGGAGAATTAAATCCCCAAGCCACGGCGATCGCCTTAACGTTACTCTTTCTCGCTGCTTCAATATCTCTTGTCTCGTCGCCTATATAAACAATTTGTTCGCGGTTCAGGTCTTCCTGTTTAATAAGATTATTAATTACTTTGCTCTTACCGAAAAGAGTTGTTCCTGAGTAAATAAAATCAAATAAGTGTTGCCAATCGTTCTTTTCGAGAAACTCCACAATATTCTCTTTTGAATTAGACGTAATAATTCCCAAGCGATGTCCCATAAAACTTAGCTCGCTCAAGATGTCTGTAATTTCACAGATAGGACTAATATTGTTAATTTCCTTGTTAAGTTCTGCCCTAACTTTTCTAATCAGAAAAGGTAGCTTTAAAATTGATATTCCTGAGTGCTTGACAATTTCTCTGGAACTCAATTTTTTTAGTTGTTCAAGTTCGACTTGAGTTGTTTGTTTATAGCCAAACTCCAATGCCAAACGATTTGTAATATCAACAATAACGTCAATTGTGTTGGCTAATGTACCATCAAAATCAAAAATAATCACTTTTGCTGTCATTGTAGGGCGCATTTATTGTTGGCTTGTGGACATTCTCGCTGTGCCCTGCAGATTTGCTTTAGCATTTCGCCGTAACATTTCTGGTTTAATACGCCGTAGTGCTGAAGCTGGAAATTGCTTGTTCCACTCGGTATCAGAAATCTCAGCAAGTTCTGCTAATGTAGGGGCAATATTCCAGGGATAAGGCTGAAATTCTGCTACATCTGTTTCTTTAGCAAAACGCTGATTCCAGGGGCAAACGTCTTGGCAGATATCACAACCTGCAACCCAACCGTTGAGTTGCGATGCTACTGCTTCAGGTAATTTTTCACTCCGATTCTCAATTGTATGATAAGCGATACAACGATTTGCATCTACAACAAACGGCTGTGTAATTGCACCTGTCGGACAAGCATCAATACAGCGCGTGCAATTGCCGCAATGTTCTGTGTGAGGGCGATCTGGAGTTAAGTTTAAGTTGGTCAAGATTTCGCCCAGAAACACCCAAGAACCGTATTCGCGTGTAATCACATTGCCATTCTTGGCAATCCAACCAATCCCTGCTTTCTGTGCCCAGACTTTATCTTGTACTGGACCTGTATCGGCATAGTATCGTACTTGAATTCCTTGTATTTGTGCTTCTAACCAATGACTCAACAACTTCAGCTTTTTGTGTAAAACTTTATGATAATCCCTACCCCAGCCGTAACGGGATAGCTTGGCATATTTAGGATCTAGAGGGCGCTGGTGTGGAGTGTAGTAGTTTAAGGCAACACAAATTAGCGATCGCACGTCTGGCATAACTAATTGGATATTTTGTCGCTTAGGGTTTGCCATCCATGCCATATCTGCTTGATACCCAAGTGCTAGCCATGCTTGTAAACGTTGACTCTCTGTTGCGTCATCGTCAACAGAGGCAATACCGACTCGATGAAACCCTAATTCTAAGGCTTTCTGCTTGATCCAAGACGTATCGATATCAACCTTCTCCTATATCAAAGCCTTACATCCACGCTATCATCTCATACTGTTTTGCTTGCAAGTTGCTACAGATGAGACTAGGAGACGGAAAGAGAAAAGAAATTGGAGATTGATTCATTTTGCTAATCAATAAAGAGCCAATATTTCCCTGTTCACAAGTTCCCTTGTGCTAGAGTGCAAGCTTTGTTTGTCTGTTTAACATTGCCTAATAGTTTGATTTGTAAATTTTATTTGCAACTTGTAAAGAAACGTTGCATACTAGAAATCAAGGAGGAGAGATTCATGCATACGAACCAACTCTTGTCAAGAATCTCCAGAGCAGACATGACATACACAACAGAGTCAGCTTCAACAACTTTCTCTAACCGCTTCGATTCCAGCACTCAGTTCGCTGACGCCGTGCCTGCCACCGTAGCTTTATTCAAGCGCCTCAGTGTGGACGATCAGCTAGCACTGCTTTGGTATGCGTACACTGAAATGGGAAGCTCAATTACACCTGCAGCCCCTGGTGCTGCGCGTTTGCAGTTAGCTGAAGGTCTACTAAGTCAGATCAAAAAAATGTCCCATGCTGAGCAGTTGCAGGTCATGCGCGATTTAGCAGCAAATAGAAATACTGCAATCAGCCGTGGCTACGGAGTTTTGAGCACAAACACAAAGCTAGCTTTTTGGTACGAACTTTCTGTGCTGATGGAACAAGGCATTGTTGCCCCAATGCCTCGTGGATACCAACCTTCTTCAGATGTAACAGAAGTTTTACAGGCTATTAAGAGTCTTGATTTTGGTCAACAAATTACAGTGCTTCGTAACACAGTAGTTGACATGGGGGTCGATCCTTTAGCTGACTAACTTGACGTAACGTTAATTTTCTTCCCTTTCCATTACTGTTCTCTAATACAATCTTTTAAAAGAGCAGGTTGCTATCCTGTTCTTTTTTTGTGTCTTACCTTGCTCCTAGACTGCCTGCTTATGAACCCCGATCCCTCTTCAACCCAAGGTTCTATTGAACACTCGATGCGTATTGAAGGCATCACTGAGCCAACGATATTAAATTACTTTGAAACTTTAAACGCAGGTAAGTTTGATGAAACAGCCGCATTGTTTGCTGCTAATGGAACACTCAAAGCACCTTTTGAATCTCCTATTGTCGGGCAAGAGGCGATCGCTGCTTACCTTCATCAAGAAGCACAAGGCATGAGTCTTGCACCCACTCAAGGCATCATTGAGCCACAAGACGACGCATTTAAAGTTCAAGTCGCTGGAAAAGTACAAACTTCTTGGTGTGGTGTCAACGTCTCTTGGATATTTTTACTCAATCAACAACGTGAAATTCTTGCAGCTACGGTAAAACTTCTTGCTTCACCTCAAGAATTACTCAATATTCAGCGCCCTTAAAGCTGATGAAATAATCAGCTTACATTTTTCTGTTCTTAAGCTACAAGTGATTGTTCGAGCGATCGCATGAGCATCTGACGTCCGAGATCGATATCTCGCTCTGCACATTGCCAGTCGGGGTGAGCACTCATCAATAAACTTTCTAATGCTTCTTGATCGAAGAGATGCCACACAGGTATTTCACTCTCAATTTCTACTGCGTAGCAGTTTGAGTTAATGCAGTGAATTGTACAACTGCTAGCCGTCCGCGTTACTTGCATTTGCTGTTGCGGTTGCAACGAACGAAATCTGCGAATTGTCTGTTTCAACTCACTGAGCGAAGACACCATTAATCCTGGCAGTGCAACCGGTGTATATACATCACCATTGACTGTAATCCAGTAGTACCGTGCTGGATCAATTCCTACCAACCAAGGCAATTCATCATCCAGACGATAACGAGGTGCTAAAGAAATTGATGGTGTCATAACAAAAGCTTTAATGAACTCGATCTACAACTAACCGCAGGTAAAGCAAATTTTTCTTTTTATGGAAAAGACGTTGTTTACCATACTGTGTAACTATTAAGATCAAGTTTTCAATAAAAACTTGTATTTATAAACTCTTTTTAATAAAAGTTATAATAATAATTAATAAAGAGTCACTGTAATACAGAAAACTTATTCTAATAAGTAGTGACCTGAAAGCTCAAGAAAGCTATATGGGGAGATAGAAACACTAGTTAGCAGAAGCAAAGGAAAACTTGAAACTCTCATACTGTATCTAAACTAGATTAAAAAAAATAATAGGAGATGTGGGATAGGCGTCTTGCCTGCCCACACAACTCTGCTGATCGTCCTAATCGTATTACCCTACTAAACCAGAACGTAATGCGCGAAC
Organism: Gloeocapsopsis sp. IPPAS B-1203; assembly: GCF_002749975.1. Taxonomy (NCBI): domain Bacteria; kingdom Bacillati; phylum Cyanobacteriota; class Cyanophyceae; order Chroococcidiopsidales; family Chroococcidiopsidaceae; genus Gloeocapsopsis; species Gloeocapsopsis sp. IPPAS B-1203. The sequence continues at coordinate 106,968 of NZ_PEIG01000007.1, forward strand.
GGCAGCTTGAGTACGATCATCGGCACAAAGCTTATTGAGGATATTGCGTACATGAGTTTTCACTGTACCTACAGTGATATACAGCTTTTCTGCAATTACTGCATTACTGCAACCTTCAACAATCAGTTGTAACACCTCTAGTTCTCTTTCTGTGAGGGGGTAAGCAGCAATCATTTGGTCATATTCTGCATCAGCAGCATTAATTGCAACTGTTTTACTATCTATAGTGACTGGCTCTATAGCTTCAGGAGTTTCTTTGGCTTGTTGGAGAACAATCCGTGCGATCGCAGGATCAATCCAAGAATTACCACCATGTGTCACTCGTAATGCTTCTAGTAAGTTGTCAAAACTAATATCCTTCATACAGTAAGAGTCAGCACCCGCAGCAAACGCTGCTAGCACAGCTTCTTTGTTATCGCGTAACGTTAAAATCAATACTTTGGTGTTGCTATCATCATCACCATCTTGATTCGCTTTGATTTGCCGTGTCAGTTCAATGCCATCTTTATCAGGTAAGCCAATATCAACAATTGCGATGTCAGGATGGCTGATTTGTAATAATTTCAACCCTTCACTAGCATTAGCAGCTTCTCCAACCACTTCAATCTCTTGCCGCTGTTGCAGGGCTGTACGAATACCTACACGGGTGAGGTCATGGTCTTCAATTAGAGCAACACGAATTTTATTCATTGTCAATAACCGCTTGTACAATTCTTAAATTTAAAACCGAGTTTACTAATCTGACAGGATTAGTTTAGTTAAGATCACCCATTAACAGAAGTAGAGATTTCTCTAATCTAAAGCAATTTAACGGCAAATTTTTTTAGTTTTTCTGAAACGTCTCCTCAACAAGCGATCGCTTAAAATCTCTGCTCAAAAAAACCAGAAAAATGTATGCTTTGTTACTCCTAGTTATACATACAAGTACACAAACACATGAGGCTTGTCTAAGTTCGTCAATTCATTAGCTCAATTTGTGAAATAATCTCAATTCGCCATAGTTAATTTTTAATAAGGCTCTTATGTTTGCTACTAAGGGTTGTGGAGATTATTGTATCAATTGGAGAGGCTTAGATTTCAGTATTTAAGACAAGCAAGTCGGCGCCTATGTTTTATTGTTCGCTATCCTACTTTGTCAATGCCAAATGTAGTAGTTTCTTAGAGCTTCACACTCAACCTGCAAGCGAGTATCAGCGGCGTTATTTATAAAAGTAGAACATGACTCCAAAAAGTGGTTTAGAAATGCCAGTACCGCAAAATATTGTTGCATAAATTAACAACATGACATATGGATACTCGACAAGAAGACAGTGATAAATTAGGTGCAAATCAGTTGTGGGGTTTCGTTAAAGCACTACATCCGGAAGATCGACACCGGATAACTCAACGCACCTCCGCGATCGCGCAAGGGCAACAATACGAAATTAAATACCGATTACTAGCTGCGGATGGTCACTATCACTGGTTCAGCGAACAAGGTACACCCGTCATTGCAGCAGGTCAAATTCAAGATTGGATAGTCAGTTGCACTCCTGTTGACAAAGAGAATGGATTAGAAGAACCCTTAAAAGCTTTGCAAGAAAGCGAACAGCGATATCGTTCGTTAGTTATTGCCACATCACAAATCGTTTGGACAACTGATGCTGAAGGTAAAGTAGACGATATACCAGCTTGGCGGGCGTATACAGGTCAAACTGTTGCCGAAGTTCAAGGTTGGAGTTGGATAAGTGCAGTGCATCCTGAAGACCGCGATCGCACTGCGCAAACGTGGAATAGCGCAGTAGAGCACAAAACGCTTTACAACACTGAATATCGCATTCGTGGTGCTGATGGCAACTATCGTTATTTTTGGGCGCGGGGCGTTCCAGTTATTGCCGAAGACGGCTCCATCCGCGAATGGGTAGGTATTTGTGCGGATATTCACGAACGCAAGCAGGTGGAGGAAGAACTCAAAAAAAGTGAAAAACGCTACCGCGATTTAGCAAATGCAATGCCTTTGATTGTGTGGACAGCACAACCAGACGGCACAATGGATTATTACAATCAAAGGTGGTTTGACTATACCGGATTGACGCCTGAGCAAAACACAGGTTCGCAGTGGCAAGCAATTATTCATCCTGATGATTTACCTGAGTGTCTCCATCATTGGCATCATGCTGTCAGTACTGGAACCTTTTATGAAATTGAATATCGTTTTCGGCGTAAAGATGGTATCTATCGCTGGCACTTAGGAAGAGCTTTACCTGTACGCGACACTAACGAACAAATTTTGTCTTGGGTAGGAACTGCAACAGACATTGACGATCGCAAACGCTTCGAGGAAGCCCTCAAAGAAAGCGAAGCCCGCTTTCGGAGTATGGCAGACAATGCGCCAGTCATGATTTGGGTATCTGGAACCGATACGCAATGTCATTGGTTCAATCAACCGTGGCTAGAGTTCACAGGACGGAAGATGGAGGAAGAAGTTGGTGATGGCTGGGCACAAAGAGTTCATCCTGAAGACAAAGAACCTTGCCTCAATATTTACCTCAAAGCATTTGCAACCCGTCAGCGCTTTGAGATGGAATATCGCTTTCAACGTGCAGATGGCGAGTATCGCTGGTTAGTTGATACTGGTGTACCGCGTTTTACACCAAGTGGCGACTTCGCGGGATACATTGGCTCTTGTATTGATATTACTGAACGTAAATCTAATGAAGAAGCGCTGAGGCATCGTGCCGAGGAACTGACTTATTTAACAAAAATGTTAGCAACGACAAATACTGCTTTAGAAAAGCGTAACCAAGAGTTGGATCAATTTGCTTATGTCGCCTCCCACGACTTGAAAGCACCCTTAAGAGCGATCGCTAATCTGTCGCAGTGGATTGAGGATGATATTGCAGAGCAACTCGGTGCCGAAAACAGGCGTCAGATGGAGTTGTTGCGCGGGCGCGTACATCGACTCGAAGCATTAATTGATGGTTTATTGCAGTACTCCCGTGTAGGACGCATAGCAACACCTACTGAATTTGTCAGTGTGAAAAACTTGCTCAATGAAGTGTTAACGATGCTTGCACCACCACCAGAATTTACAATCGCGATCGCTCAGGATTTACCTGCACTGCGTACTCAAAAGATGCCACTATTTCAAGTGTTCAGCAATCTCATCAGTAATGCGATTAAACACCACGATCGACTTGATGGCAATATCAGGATCTCTGCAACAGATCGAGGAGATTTTTACGAGTTTACAGTGGCAGATGATGGTCCAGGCATCGCAGCAGTGTATCACGAAAAAGTGTTTGGCATCTTTCAAACATTAGAAGCGCGTGATAAAGTCGAAAACACTGGGGTTGGTCTTGCGATTGTCAAAAAAATTGTAGAAAGTCAAGGAGGACGCATCTATCTTGCGTCTCAAGAAGGTCAAGGAGCCACTTTTCGCTTTACTTGGTCAAAGTAGCAATAGTATAGCAGGGGTGAGGAAGTTATGAGTTATGAGTTATGAGTTTTGAGTTGAAGAAAGTTATGAGTGTTGAATCTTCAAAACTTTAAATAACATTTTAATCATCTTGACCATTGCTATATTTGTCAAATCCCAGCAACGTCAGTTCGACAGCAAAGGCTTAGCGCATGACTCCTCGGCTAATCTAAACTTGACTTATCTTCATAAATTTCTACAACTTTTGTTTCTTCATTAGTCCACGGAGGTGGACTTCGTTTGTTCAGCGGCTAGTCATCCAGCTATCGATCAAATTCTGCTCAACTCTCTCACATGACCAATCCAGACACCATCACAGGTACACACAACCTTAACTTAGTTATTCTCTCAATTGGTATAGCGATCGTTGCTTCATACACAGCACTCGATCTTGTGGCACAAGTCAAAACAACGTCAGGATGGCGCACTGCCCTTTGGTTGATTGGTGGTTCGCTAGCAATGGGAATTGGCATTTGGTCGATGCACTTTATCGGTATATTGGCTTATCGCTTACCCGTACCAGTAAGTTACAACTTTCCCATTGTTGAAGTGTCAATGCTTCTTGCTGTTTTCGCTTCTGGAGGTGCTTTATTCCTCGTCATTCAGGAATTGAGTTGGTTAAAGCTAGCAACTGGCAGCATATTTATGGGGCTGGGTATTGCAGCAATGCACTACACGGGGATGCAGGCAATGCGGTTAGCAGCGACACCATTGTATAGCTTAAAAAATGTTACTTTCTCGATTGCAGTTGCAATTGGAGTTTCATTTACGGCTTTATGGTTAGCTTATCATCAAACCAAGACGATCGCTCAAGGAACGATTCGCAAGTTGGCTAGTGCAGTTGTCATGGGAATTGCGATCGCCGGAATGCACTACACCGCAATGGCATCGGTCAAGTTTGAACTTGACAAGTCAACTTTTTTGAGTGCGGCACAACCGGATAACTCTACACTTGCTGTCTCAATTGGAGTTGCGACTCTCATATTATTAGCACTAACATTCATCAGCGCAGCGATCGCCCAACGGATCGCGGCTGAAAATGCCAGAACTGAAATTTTGCGTCAAAGCGAAGCGCGATTTCGTGCCTTAGAACAAAACTCCTCTGATGTCATTCAAGTTGTCAATGCGGCAGGGTTTATGACATACACCAGTTGTTCAATGCAACGGATTTTAGGTTACACGCCACAAGAGTGCCATGAAAAACAGGCATTTACTTTTGTTTATCAAGAGGATCTCGCCCAGGCAAAAAAGTTATTACAAGAAGCTTTATCGCATCCTGCCGCTAATATAGTTGCTGAGTTTCGTTTGCAACACGTTAATGGAGAACCGCGTGATTTTGAGGCGATCGCGTGTAATTTACTGACTGAACCGAGTATTAATGGTGTTGTCATTACGTATCGCGATATTAGTAAACGCAAGCAAACTGAAGCGAATTTATGGAGTGCACTACAGCGACTGACCTTTCATGTCGAAAATTCCCCGCTTGCTGTGATTGAATGGAATCGCGATTTTCGTGTGGTGCGGTGGTCACGCGCGGCTGAAACGCTGTTTGGTTGGCAAGCTGCAGAAGTGCTAGGAAAACTACCCAGTGAGTGGAATTTTATTTTTCCAGAAGATCGAGCAACTGTCACTCAAGTTATCGATCGACTCATCGATGGCAGCCAACAACGCAATGTTGCGCTCAATCGTAACTACACTAAAGATAGCAAAGTCGTTTATTGTGAGTGGTATAATTCAGGATTACTCGACGAAGCGGGCAATTTAGTTTCCGTGCTGTCTTTGATTTTAGATGTCACTCAGCAAAAACAAACTGAAGCAGAACTTGTCCACCGCGCTGCTGAACTCGTTCGTCTAACTGCGATGCTGGCACAAACAAATTACGACATCCAAAAGCGCAATCAGGAACTCGATGAGTTTAGTTACGTCGTTTCTCACGACCTTAAAGCACCGTTGCGGGCGATCGCCAATTTATCTGAATGGATTGAAGAAGATCTAGAAGAAAGTTTAACAGAGGAAACTCGCCAGCAAATGAACTTATTACGCGGGCGAGTTTATCGTATGGAGGCTTTAATTAATGGTTTATTGCAATACTCGCGAGTCGGACGTCTTGAAACTCCTCTGACTTCTGTGTCAGTTGCGACTCTGCTTGCAGAAGTTATTGACTCCCTAGATCCTCCAGCAACTTTTATGATTCAAGTCGCATCAAATCTGCCGACGCTATGGACATATAGATTGCTCTTAGAGCAAGTATTTAGTAATCTCATCAGTAATGCTATCAAACATCACCCTAGGTTAGATGGCACAATACATATTTCATTTACAGATGTCGGTGATTTCTATCAATTCACAGTAGCTGATGATGGTGATGGAATCGCCTTACAATATCAAGCTAAAGTGTTTGGCATTTTTCAGACCTTATCTGCTCGCGACCAAAAAGAAAATACTGGGATTGGATTATCGATTGTCAAGAAAATTGTTGAAAGCCAAGGAGGTAGCATTTGGCTAGAATCTCAAGCAGGAAAAGGCGCAGCGTTTTACTTCACTTGGTTAAAAACTCAAAACTAAGTAATAAGAAATAGCTCAAAAGTATTAAGTATTTATTGCTATATTCAGAAATCTTGCTAACGATTGAGGTATATCAACAAAATTAACGGCAAAAATAAATATAAATTACAATCAAGATGAATCATAAAATGACAAACATCCTGCTTGTTGAAGATGACGAAGTGGATGTAATGAATGTCAAACGTGCTTTTAAAAAAAATAACATTACTAATCCACTTTATCTGGCTGCCAACGGCTTAGAAGCATTAGCTATGCTTCGTGGCGAAAACAGTGACTTTCAAATTCCCTATGAGAGGAGACTGGTCTTACTCGACTTAAATATGCCAAAAATGAATGGCATTGAATTTTTACGAGAATTGCGTGCTGATTCAGAACTTCGTTTCACCCCTGTGATTGTTCTGACAACATCGAACGAAGATCGTGACAAAGTAGAAGCTTACAACTTGAATGTCGCTGGATATATTCTGAAGCCAGTTACCTTCGCAAATTTTGTGGAGGCTGTGGCAACTCTCAATAAGTATTGGACTTTAAGTGAAATTCCCTGACAGTTGGCATTTTTACCATGCTCTTTGGTTGTTCGCCAATCGCTTTCCAATACTGAATTATGGAACAAACAGTAAAAATTCTGGTAGTTGATGACGATGAAGTTGACCGAATGGCAGTACGCCGTGCGCTAAAGGCTGCTGGCGTGCAAACTGAACTATCAGAAGTTAGTGATTGTGAAAAAGCGATCGCAACACTACAAACGCAATTCTTTGATTGTGTATTCCTTGATTACTTTCTTCCAGACGGCGATGGTTTGAGTTTAGTACAGCAATTAAGAGCCTTGGGAATTACAGTTCCTTTGGTAGTTCTCACAGGACAAGGAGACGAACAAATAGCTGTACAACTGATTAAAGCAGGAGCGCATGATTATCTTTCTAAAGCCAACATCACACCAGAAAATTTAGCTCAAGTCCTCCGACAAACAATCCGCGTGTATCGTGCTGAACAAGCTGCGGCGATCGCTAATCAACGCTTAAAAGAAAGCGAAGAACGTTATCGACTTGTTTTAGAAGGTGCCAACGATGGCATCTGGGATTGGCATTGTGCTACAAAGCAGGTTTATTGTAATGACCGCCTGCTAGAAATTTTAGGTGTATCGCGTTCAGAATTCGATCATACAACGACAGCTTTTATGGAACGGATACATCCCGAAGATGTGCCGCGTATCCGTGAAACTATTCGCCATCACTTGACAAATAACGAAAAATGTGAAGCAGAGTTTCGCTTCATTCATAGTTCAGGAGAATATCGTTACTGTTTAGCAAGAGGGAAAGCCCAGCGCGATGCCAACAATTGCCCAGTGAGAATGTCAGGAGTGATCAGTGATATTACTGAGCGTAAGCAACTCGAAAATGCATTGAGAGAAAGTGAATCGCGATTTCGCTATCTGGCAGAATCTAACGTACTTGGGATCATCATTGCAGATATGCAAGGCAAAATCCTCGATGCCAACGATGCTTTTCTACAAATGATGGGTTACACAAAACAAGATGTCATCTCAGGATTGTACTGGAAAGACATTACCCCACCAGAATACGAGGAAATTGATCGACGAGCTGCGGCTCAAATGCGCTCGTCTCGGATATTAACGCCGTTTGAGAAAGAATACATTCGTAAAGACGGTAGTAGAGTGCCAATTCTCATTGGTGGTGCTTTGATTGATAACGTTAAAGAAATTGGCATTTGTTATGTCTTAGATTTGAGCGATCGCAAGCGTTCTGAAGCAGAAATTGTTAAACTAAACCGCGATCTAGAACTACGTGTCAACGAGTTACAAACGTTATTTGATGTGATTCCAATTGGAATTGCGATCGCCCAAGATCCTGAATGTCGATTTGTGCGGATTAACCCAGCCCTTGCCAAATTACTCAATCATCCGATTGACGCTAACGCTTCCAAAAGTGCCCCTCTTGAAGAACAACCATTTTTTAAGATTTACTCTCAGGGTAGAGAAATCCCAGCCGCAGAATTACCAATGCAGTATGCTGCTGCGCACGGTGTTGATGTTTTAGATCAAGAATTTGATGTTGTTACTGATACTAATTCCTCAATCAAGCTGCTTTCCTATGCTGCGCCGTTATTCGACGAGCAAGGTCAATGTCGAGGTAGCATCGGTGCTTATCTAGATATTACCGAACGTAAGCGTATTGAAGAACAAGAACGCTTTCTTGCTGAAGCTAGCGGTTTGCTGGGATCTTCTTTAGATTACCAAACTACACTAGAAAATCTTGCTGATCTCATCGTTCCTCAGCTAGCTGATTGGTGTACCATCTATGTCGTAGACGAAGACAAAACTCTACGTCAAGTAGCACTAACACACCCCGATCCCGAAAAAGTTGAGTGGGCAAAAGAAGTCTTTAAGCGTTACCCTCTTAATCCTGATGCACTGATCGGCACACCCCAAGTTATTCGGACTGGCAAGTCAGAGTTATATTCAGAAATTCCTGATTTTGTCTTAGCTGGACTTGCCCGCGATACAGAACATCTAGAGATCTTGCGTCAGGTTGGCATCAAATCATTTATGTGTGTGCCCATGAAAGCACGAGAACGCACTTTGGGGACAATTGCCTTTTACTCGGTAGAATCGGGCAAAACATATACACAAGCAGATCTAACATTCGCTGAAGATCTTGGGCGTCGTGCAGGTTTAGCCGTAGACAATGCTAAATTATTTCAGCAGGCAAATGAAATTGGTGAAAACTTGCGCCAAGCATTAATCATTCTAGGAGAACAGCAGCAACAACTACGAGTATTGCAGCGAATTACTAATCTCCTCAACCAGCGTTTGACAAACTTACCAGGATTGCTACAAGTTATGGTAAGGGCAGTTTATGACGGTATTAGTGATGCTCAGTTTGCGTTGATTTTGCTGTATAACTCAGAAAGTCGCCAACTCGAATTAACTGCTACAGCAGGTGTTGGTCGAGAAAGGTTGCTGTTAATGGAGTTGTTTGATAGTGGAGATGGATTACTTAACCATGTCTTTCTAACAGGTGAATCGCAACTATTTAAAGCAACAAGACAACAAGATCGCAAATACAAAACCTCTGGTGGCACAGAAGAACCCCAAGTAGTTGATTTACCAGCTGCTATTCAGGCTGTCGCAATCGAATCAGCCTCAGCAGGAAGATTAGGAGTTTTAGCAATTGGTAACTGGGAAAATCCCGAAGCTTTTGATATCGAAGACCAAAATCTATTAACGGCTGTCGGCGAACAAGCAGCGATCGCTATTAATAATGCCCGCATGATTGGTGTTTTAGAAGAACGCGAAGAACGCCTAGCGATTCAAAACCAAATCTTAGCACGGCAAAACCGCGAACTCGAACTTAACCGCCAGCGCATTGAACAACAAAACCTACAATTGATTGAAGCGGCACGGCTTAAGTCACAATTTTTAGCGACAATGTCGCACGAATTACGCACTCCAATGAATGCCATTATTGGCTTTGCCCAAGTTTTACTTCGACAACGCACTGCATCACTGAGCACCACACAAGTCGAAATGGTAGAACGCATTCTTAATAATGGCAAAAACTTATTAGCACTAATTAACGATATTCTCGATCTTTCCAAAATTGAAGCTGGGCGCTTGGAACTTGTGCCAGAAGAATTCGATCTTGCTCAATTAATTAACGCTACCATAGCTGAATTGCAACCACTCGCTGAACAAAAACAGTTAAAATTGAATGCTGTTGTTAACATTGATAACCCTCAAGTTATTAATGACAGCGTTCGCTTACGTCAAGTCCTTGTGAACCTGCTCTCTAATGCAATTAAATTTACTGAAACTGGCTCAGTAGAAATTAATGTTTGCGAACCAGAACCAATGCAGCTACTCCTTAGTGTTAAAGACACTGGTATTGGCATTGCTGAGGCTGACTTACCTAATATTTTTGAGGAATTCCGGCAAATCGACCAAACAACAACCCGCAAGCATGGCGGTACTGGTTTAGGACTAGCAATTACTCGCTCTTTAGTCCAAATGATGCAGGGAACAATTTCCGTTGAAAGCAAACTCAGTCAAGGCTCTACCTTTCGGATAAGTTTGCCTCGACAAGTCACCTCAAAGGAAAGAGAGTAAAGCTGCTGAATTTCTGATATTCTTGGGTTAGTACAGTAAACGAATTGAGCGTTCATCAAACTATCTGTAATTAAAATAATATTTTCCTCTAAAAACAAAAAAATGTCTGGATGCGACATCGTCGTCGTTGGAGCCTCTGCTGGCGGAGTTGAAGCGCTAGAGCAACTTATTCGGAATTTACCTCCTAGCCTGCCTGCCGCCATATTTGTAGTGCTTCACATACCATCACACGGACCGAGTTTACTGCCAAGTATTCTGAACCGTTGTTTAAAAAAGCAGCATAAAAATCAATCTCTACTTACAGCGGTTCATCCTCAAGATGGCGCAGAAATTCAGCACAATCACATTTACATTGCTCCACCCGACCAACATCTACTTATTAAAAAGGGCTGCATTCACCTAGCACGCGGTCCCAAAGAAAATAGTCATCGTCCCGCAGTCGATCCCTTGTTTCGCACAGCAGCAAGAACTTATGGGCAACGAGTTGTAGGTGTCGTTTTGTCAGGTACGCTTGATGATGGTACGGCAGGTTTAGTCGCGATCAAGCAGCAAGGAGGAATTGCGATCGCTCAAGATCCCCAAGAAGCACTTTACTCAGGAATGCCGCGCAGTGCGATTGAAAATGTAGCAGTTGACCATATTTTGCCCGTATCTAAAATCGCATCAGTCTTGGTTGAGTTAGCAAACAAACCAATTGCAGCAGAACAAGAAAGCGTGTCGCGCGACATGGCAATAGAAGCTGATATGGCGGAATTGGAGTTAGGAGCAATGCAAAACCTCGATCGCCCAGGCAAACCCTCAGCCTTCGGCTGTCCAGAATGTGGAGGCGTACTGTGGGAACTTAACGAAGGAGATTTAATCCGCTTTCGTTGTCGTACAGGTCATGCTTACTCGGTTAATACCTTGCTTGCTGAACAGTCTGAGGCATTAGAAGAAGCATTGTGGAATGCACTGCGGGCATTAGAAGAAAAAGCAGCACTCTCGCAACGATTGGCAACACAAGCCCGCGATCGCAATCGACCATATTCTGCACAGCGCTTTCAGTCTCAAGGAGACGATGCCCAAGCACGAGCAACACTTGTACGTAACCTACTCCTCAAAGGTGAAGGTAATGGTCAAGCGTCAACAATCAACAGCGACGTTGCTTCTGGAACTGCCTCACCAACTCCAGAAGAACAAGAAATTGCTCCTACTACTGCATCCTTTCCTATTGTTGCAATTGGTGCTTCAGCAGGTGGACTCAAAGCACTGATTGAAGTACTATCTCACTTAGGCACAGATTTTCCGGCGGCAATTGTGATAGTGCAGCACTTGTACCCGCATCATCCTAGCCAAATGGCAAACCTCTTGAGTCATCGCACAGATTTACCTGTGAAAGAGGCAGAACAAGGCGATCAAATACAACCAGGTCAAGTTTATATTGCACCGCCGAATCAGCATTTACTCGTGACTGCCGACAATACGCTGTGCCTATCAGATGCTCAACTAGTCCATTTCGTGCGTCCTTCAGCAGATTTACTATTTGAATCAGTAGCAGCAAGTTTTCAAGCGCAGGCGATCGCGGTAGTCTTAACAGGGATGGGAAGTGATGGTGCCATGGGAGTCCGTGCTATTAAACAAATGGGTGGTAAAGCGATCGCGCAAGATCGCGCTAGTTCAGAATTTTTCGGGATGCCAAGCGCAGCGATTGATACAGGAACTGTTGATTTTGTGGTTCCTCTGCAAGAAATTGCTGTTATTTTGATGCATTTAGTGATGCACGGTGAACAACCGCAAAATTTGTAGATTAGTTCGCAAATGAACCCAGAATTTGAAGCTTTACTTAACTATATTAAGCGTAACCGTGGATTTGACTTTACTGGCTACAAACGACCAAGCTTAATCCGCCGCGTCACAAAACGAATGCAAGCCCTCGAAGTTGATAGCTACAGCAACTACGTCGATTACTTGGAGGTGCATCCCCAAGAATTTGTGCATCTGTTCAACACAATTTTAATTAACGTTACCTCTTTTTTTCGCGATCCAACAGTGTGGGAATATGTACATACTGACATTATTCCTCGTGTAATTACTCGTAAAGAACTGTCTGAACCAATTCGAGTTTGGAGTGCAGGATGTGCTTCAGGACAAGAAGCCTACACTTTAGCCATTATCTTAGCCGAAGCGCTTGGAGTTGAACAATTTCGTTCGCGAGTCAAAATTTATGCGACTGATGTTGATGAAGAGGCACTCAATCAAGCACGTCATGCTACATACAACGCTAGAGAAGTGACAGGACTTTCTGCCGAATTCTTAGAACAGTATTTTGATTGTTACGAAAATCTTTATACCTTTCGTAAAGACTTGCGGCGTTCTGTGATTTTTGGTCGTCACGATTTATTACAAGATGCACCCATCTCGCGAATTGACTTACTAGTATGTCGCAACACGCTGATGTATTTTAATGCCGAGACTCAAGCACGAATTGTTAGTCGTTTTCACTTTGCGCTAAACGATGGTAGCTTTTTGTTGTTGGGTAAAGCGGAAATGTTGCTCAGTCATGGTAGTAGTTTCTCTCCAGTAGACCTCAAACGACGCATTTTTAGCAAGCTGGCAATGACAAATAACCGCGATCGCTTTTTGCCAATGATGCCAAACAATGATACAGACACGAATAATCTAACGCGTTATGGGTATCTCCGTGATGCTGCCTTTGACACGGCTCCACTAGCACAACTGATATTAGATCTTAATGGGACTTTGACGTTGGCTAACAAACGAGCGCGGAGTTTATGTGGTCTGAGATATCAAGATATTGGTCGTTTACTACAAGACTTAGAAATATCTTACCGCCCGATTGAGTTACGTTCGTGTATTGATCAAGTGTATCGCGATCGCCGTTCTAATCTGCATAAAGATGTAGAGTGGATTATTGGTGGTGAACTGCAATATTTTGATGTTCAAGTAGCACCACTATTAGATGTCAATGATACTCTGCTTGGTATCAGTATCACCTTTAACGATGTCACTCGTGCCAAATCCTTACAAGACGAACTTGAGCATTCTAATCAAGAATTAGAAATGGCTTATGAAGAATTACAATCCACCAACGAAGAACTAGAGACAACTAACGAAGAACTTCAATCTTCTAATGAAGAATTAGAGACAACTAACGAGGAACTTCAATCTACAAATGAAGAGTTAGAAACAATGAACGAAGAATTACACTCTTCTAATGAAGAACTCCAGACAATTAATGAAGAATTTCGCCTGCGTAGCGAAGAACTCAACTCCGCTAACGCTTTTCTAGCGTCAATCTTAACAAGTCTCCGTTGTGGTGTTGTCGTTTTAGACCGAGACTTGCTCATTCAAGCTTGGAGTGATAAAGCAGAGGACTTATGGGGTTTACGCGCACTCGAAGTTCAAGGACAACATTTTCTCAACTTAGATATTGGTTTACCTGTAGAGCAGATCAGGCAGCCAATTCGCACCTGTCTAATGGCAGAATCTGATTATATAGAAATTACCGTAGAAGCAGTAAATCGTCGTGGCAAATCTATTCAATGTCAAGTGACTTGTACGCCGTTATTAAGTAGAACTCAAGAGATTCAAGGTGTAATTTTGTTAATGGAGGAACACGCTAGTAATGAAGATACATAATAATATCATCTTTAGTTAAATAACCTTTCTTTGTGGTTAGTTGCTAGTGACTAGTTACTAGACACCTCATTTAAGTAGCTCCACAGAAAGTCATAGGGTATTTGTTATTTATGTAACAAGTTTATTTGTTAAGAAAACTCAACTAACAATTATTTTCATACTTTCAGTACATTTTCTTGTCGTGAGAGATAGATAAAATCTTAAGTATTAGTAAAAAACTTTAAAAACAAAAATTCAAAGTGAATGCGGAACAATTTTCCTACCACCTTCGATTTATGTATCAGCGGGCTGCTCAACTGTATCAGAAAACAAGTTTAACTTCTTGCCAATCTCCAGAATTAGCAGCAGACTCCTTAGAAGAACTCCGCATAGCTTTAGAAGAGTTACACGTCGCAGAAGAAGAGCTACTTCAGCAAAACGAAGAGTTAACTAGTATCCGCAATCAACTTGAAGCAGAAAGTAAACGCTACCAAGAATTATTTGACTTTGCTCCCGATGGCTATCTAGTAACTGATGTACTAGGCATAATTAGAGAAGCTAATCGCGCTGCGGCAACAATGCTAAATGTTCCGCAAAAATTTCTCATAGGCAAGCCCCTCGTGAATTTTATTCCTTATGAGGAACGCAGCGCATTTCGCTTGCAACTACAACAATTACACAATACTGAGCGCGTACAAGAATGGGAATTACGCTTGTTTCCACGTCACACTACTGAATTTGATGCTACTTTAACTGTAGTAACAATCCGCAACAATAACGGTGATGTAGCAGGTTGGCGTTGGTTGATGCGAGACATTACAGCACGCAAACAAGTTGAAGCAAAACTACGTGAGATTGAATTACAAAACTTGCGACTTCAAGAAACTACACGCATCAGATCGCATTTTTTAGCGATAATGTCCCACGAATTGCGCAGTCCAATGAATGCTATCATTGGCTTCTCACAACTGCTATTGCGCAACCAACAAGATCGCCTAAATTCCCAGCAAGAAAGCATGGTACAGCGCGTTCTCAACAGTGGAAAACACTTGCTGCGCTTAATCGACGAAATCTTAGATTTTTCTAAGTTAGAAGCAAATTGTCTCGCACTGCAACCCGAAGAGTTTAATTTGGCAGAACTCATCAGTGATACGACAGCAGAAATGCATTCTCTCATTGAGCAGCAAAACTTAAAGCTACAAGTAAAATTAAATTTAGAAAACCCTCTTGTTGTCAACGACAAATATCGCTTACGCCAAGTGTTGGTCAATTTGCTCTCCAACGCGATTAAATTTACAAATGTTGGTAGCATTACAATTGAAGCATGGGAACCGTCTACTGAACGAATTGCGATCGCAGTTGAAGATACAGGAATTGGAATTGCTCAAGCAGATCTCAAAGATATTTTTACAGAATTTCGTCAAGCCAATCAAACACTTGTTCGCCAACACGGCGGTACTGGTTTAGGGCTATCAATTGCTAATAGACTAGTCCAAATGATGCACGGTTCAATTACTGTCACCAGCGAGTTAGGTCAAGGTTCTACTTTTCAAGTTGAGATACCGCGAAGAGTGACTTTATCATAATTATGAATCAGCCCTGCGACTGAAGTTGAGGCTACGTAAACGACATGTGCCCCCGCACACTATTGGTAAGAGTTTTATGGGTGATTCCACGGTGGTGAGCTTTGTTCTATAGCTGCAAATTACATTTGCTAAGCTCTAAATTAGTTACAGCATACAGATAGCACTCTGATTAACTTCTAGTTGCCAAAGTAAGTTTTTTAATGCACTCTTTACTTGATCAGTTTGTTGGCGATGCTCTGCTATCTCTTGCTGGTTTTTCTGAATTTGAAGCTGTAGACCTCGTATCTGTTCTTGCGATATTTCTAATTGCTCTTCGCATTGTAATTGTTGATAGTAAAAGATTTGTTTGTTGTGCTGTTCAATATCTAGTTGTTGTTGTAATGTGATGACTTGTTCGCGCGATATTTCCAGTTCTTCTTCAACAGCAGAACAAATTATATTATGCTCTAGTTCTTGATAAATTAAGTTGTTAATAGCTGCACTGGCATCAAGTTGTTGATTGAGCCACAGCAAGGTTGCGGGTGCCAGTTTAATGGATTTATCATTACTAAATTCGGTATATAGTCCAAACATTTTTAAATTCTCCTGCAATAGGGAAAAGCAATCGCCTCATTGGCAGGAGACTGATTTTCATTCAACTACCTGTTACGAATATTTTAGACTACTTCCCATATCCGCTTATTGACATCGACTTAAATTACAGGTTTATATCTCTTACGGCAATTCGCAGCTTTGCTGAACGCGATCGCGGGTTAGTTACTAACTCATCTTCTTGAGGTGTAATAGGTTTTTTTGTTAGTACTTGCAATGAAGGTGAATTGCGTAAACTGTGTTTAACAATGCGGTCTTCTAAGCTATGAAAACTGATAATCGCAATTTTGCCTTGTGGTAGTAACCAGTTAGGTGCGCACTTTAAGAAAGTTTCTAAAACATTTAACTCATCATTGACAACAATTCGCAAAGCTTGAAAAACACGGGTAGCAGGATGAATTCTGCCATAGCGGTATTGTCGAGGAACACTGTAAGCGATCGCCTCTGCTAGTGCAGTAGTTGTGTGAAACGGACGCTGTTCAACAATCCGACGCGCAATGCGGCGCGATAGTCGTTCTTCACCATATTTAAAGAAAACATCTGCAAGTTGCGACTCATCCCAATGATTGATCACCTCAGCAGCGGTAAGCGATCGCTGTTGATTCATCCGCATATCTAAAGGCGCTTCATGGCGAAAACTAAAGCCCCGTTCCGGTACATCAAAATGATGCGAACTCACGCCTAAATCAGCAATTACACCATCAAATTGATAATTAGGTTGATATTCAGCAAAATTCCCATGCCAAAATTGGACGCGTTCTTGATAAGGTGCAAGTGTCGCTTGCGCTGCGGCGATCGCTTGTTCATCTTGATCAATTGCTGTCAGGCGCACATCTGAGGCTGCTGCTAAAATTAAGCGACTGTGACCACCACCACCCACTGTTGCATCAAGATAATGTCCACCAGGACGAACTGCTAAACCTGCAAGCAACTCTCGACTTAATACTGGTACATGAATAAACGCAGGTTGATTCAGCAGTTCGTCAGTTGTCATTTCAAGTCATTTTAATGATTCTCATAGCTGATGATAGCTAATAATCTAGAGGGGTAAGGGAACAATGTACATATTAACTGCTACTAGCTACTAGCATCTCACCTTTAAGCATACGAGCTGCACCATCAAGTAGAACTTCTTCTAGATAGGGTTTGGTAAAGTAGCCACTAGCACCGAGTTGAATTGCCATTTGACGATGGCGTTCCGCACCTCGTGAAGTTAGCATGGCGATCGGAATCTCATTGAGAGTAACATCTTGCTGCAAGCGTGACAATAATTCCAAGCCATCCATTCTTGGCATTTCAATATCACAGAAGATGAGATCGCATGGTAAACCATCACGCAGCTTATCCCAAGCCTCTTGACCATCACGCGCTTGTTCGACGCGGTAGCCAGCTTTATTAAAGGTAAGGGAGAGTAGTTCGCGTACTGTAATTGAGTCGTCAACAATCAAAACGGTAGGTTCAGACTTGACATCTGCTGTAACTGGCTGGATAGGAGTCGCACTAGCAGTCCACAGCTTATTGCTGCGTTGTTGAATACGTCCAAGTGACAGGTCGATCAACTCTAATACGTCTGCAATAGGCATAACGTGACCATCTCCAAGAATTGTCGCCCCAGCAATACCAACTGGTTTTGACACTGGGGCTTCAAATTGCTTAATAACAATTTCCTGTTCGCCCAGAACTTGGTCTACTTGCAGTGCCATAAATGTTTCTGCAGAACGCAATATGACAACAGAAACCAAGTCATCTTCGCGATTGCTACCGTAGACGTTACCACGACCTAGGACACGGTTGTAATTCAATAACTCTTTTAATGGTCGCAATGGTAGTAGAAAATCCCGCCAGCCAACGCCAGGTTGACCGTCCTCTAACTGCAGTACCGCCGATGTTGGGATGTCCATCATATCTTCGACACCATCCATCGGAAACGCAATTCGTGCTTTATCACTCAAGCAGCACAGTGCTTTACAAATGCTTAGAGTTAGTGGTAAGCGAATTGTAAACGTTGTTCCTTTATCCAGGGTTGAATCAGTATTAATCGTTCCCCGCATTTCTTGCAAACTGGTGCGTACAACGTCCATTCCCACACCACGACCTGCAAATTCATCAACTTGGTCTTTGGTACTAAAACCAGGATGAAATAGTAAATCATACACATCCCCTGGTGACATTGTTCGGGCTTCAGCAACCGTGATTAATCCTTTTTGAATTGCTTTGGTCAATACGCGGTCAGGATCAATCCCAGCACCATCATCAGCGACAGAAATGACAGTTTGGTTTCCTTGATGAAAGGCACGAATCGTAATTGTTCCTATAGGTGGTTTACCCTTGGCAATACGTTCTTCAGGAGTTTCAATACCATGCGTAATCGAATTATTGACCAAGTGTGTCATGGGGTCGTAGAGTTGCTCTAGGATTACCTTATCAATTAAGGTGTCGCGACCCTCTAGTTTGAGTTCGGCTTGTTTGCCGTATTTGAGTGTAATTTCTTTAACAGCACGAGGTAAGCGATCGGCAATCTGTGAAAAGGGAATCATCCGCGATCGCGTAATACCTTCTTGCAATTGAGTTGTCACCTGACGAAATTGACGGGCAACTTGTTCGGTTTCATCTGTCACAAACTCAATATCTGAAGCTGACTCGCGCACTCGCACGATCATTTCAATCATTTCTTGGGATAACGTATGAAAGCCCGTGAAACGATCCATTTCTAAGGCATCAAAATCCATCCCTGTGGCATGACGTTCAGGTGTTTTCTCCGTATTCTCAACCTCAGAACGAGAAGGCGAACGGCTACTCAGCAAAGAAGCTTCTAGCAGCGATCGCTCGTACAGTTCCTGCATCTTAATTCCTAACTCATTGAGCTGTTGCACTCGATGTAGGAGATTCTCTGTAAACTGACGCATTCTCTGTTGGTCTTGTTCTAAGCTGTTGCGATTGACAACCAGTTCTCCCACTAAGTTACTAATGCCATCTAGTTGCTTCACTGAAACCCGCATTGTTTGTTCAAATGCGACTTTGCGAGACACATTTCCAGATGTTTTAGCTATTGGTTCTGGTATGGATTTGTTTTGCTTAGGTGGCTCTTCAAGTAGTGTATCAAGGTCAGCAAAGTTATTTTCTCCTAAAGCGTTCTCTGCTGCATCAATATTTGCATCCAAAAGAGCATCCAGATCAGCAAAATCATCTGTATTCTCGGTTACTTGTGTTACATCTGGATCAAGCAATGCTTCTAACTCATCAAATTCATTGCTGGTTTCTGCATCTGGCACAACTTCTGGTATATCAAACTCATCTTCATCTAACAAAGCTTCTAAGTCTGTAAAATCTGCTTCCTCAGAAAAAGATTGGATAACAGTTTGCATCTCAGGCTGTTCGGAACTAGCAGTAATTATTGAGTGATTTTCTAAGTTCAGGTTTGATGAAATGCTATCTAGTTCAGATATAATTACTTCTGTAGAAATAACAGTATCTTGATTATCTAACTCAAATTCACTCAAACTATTTTTCAAATCAGTTTCTAAATCTATATTGTTGGAGGAATTACTGTCTTGAAACCAAAAATCTCCTAAATCAATTTGCTCTTTATTTTGATAATCTTTAGTACTATTTTTTAATGATATTTGTTGATTTTCTTCTGGCTTGCTTTTTGCTATATCTTCTAACTCCTTGGCAATCTCAAAAGTTTCTAAACTAGAAAATAAGTTATTAAATTCAATTTCTGCTTCGGATGAAGAGATAATTTCTTCATCCAGGGGATGAAGAAAATCATTAAAATTGAATTCATTAGATAAGGCAGTATCTATTTTATTATCTACATTAAAACGATTAGATTCTTCTAAAGCTTGATGCTCAGCAGGTAAACCTAGGTCTAACCCATCTAGTGATAATTCATCTACTAAGCTCGGCTCTGATAAGTTGCTGCACTCCTCACTAGCTAAATGAGATTCCTCTATATTTTCATGCTTTTTTGCCTCAACATTTTGCTGAGCAAATATCTCATCGAAATTTAAAATGTGCTGTTCTGATTCCGGCAGCATAATATTTATACAAATAAAGTTAATAACTAATTTTAATAATGCTGAAATTTCTTATGCGAAAAACTCAACTGAAAATGAAGTTTTTTAAAAATGGCAAGTGAGACTGTTGTTTCCCACTGCCATTTTTTACCTGTAAGATACAGAAGTTATGACACGATCATTATCGATGTAACTTATTAGCAGAAAGCGCTTTCAGTTGATCTGTTGTTGCAACTTCATTGAGACGACCTGCTAAGACTAATTCTTGTGATTGCTTAAGATCTTTGATAATAACTGGTGCTAGTGTACGGTAGTTGTTATCGCAATTAGCGATCGCTCTTGATGCAGCTTCACACACTTTAGACCAACCAGATAGCTGAAATTGCTCGCCTAATTGTAATAGTTGTTGACAATGTTCTTGTAACTGTTGACGGCTCTGTGATGTCTCAGGCTGCTTGAATAACTGCAGCATTTCTCGTAATCTTTGCAAAACTTGACTTTGAAAAACTGGGAGCAAATCGCGACTGAATGTAGAATTATGATTTTGCGAATCAGCGTTACGATCAGAGTTTTGTACAAGTAGCTGCAAATGATTGTTGAGTTCAGTAAATATTGGTTCAGTTTGTACCATGAGATCGCTAACAACTTCATGAGGAAGCGATAATGAGCTTTCCAAATGTTTAATGAGTTCTTGCAAAGTATCAAATACTTTAAGAAGTAGTGATTCTAGTTTTTGATCAATTTGAATTGTTGGGTTTTCTTTAAGAATTTTGAAATAGTCTTCTAAGCGATGTGCTGTCTGTTGGATACTGTCAAACCCCAGCATAGCTGCGCCACCTTTTACAGAATGAGCTGCTCGAAAAAGTGCATTAATCATTTCTGAGTCTGAGAGTGTATCTTGAAGATTAACCAACCCTTGCTCAATGGTGTTTAAGTGGTCGTTAGCCTCATCAATAAAATAGCCTAAAATTCGCTGTTCTTGCTCTTGTACCATAAGAGTTTTATTGTAATTAATTGAACAAAAATATACTTACGCTATTGAGTCAGTAACTAGATACGAGTCACCTAATATTTAATTAGATTCTGTTGTCTCTACGCGGAATCGCTCTACAGAGTTGAGTAGATCGCCTGCTACTTTCACAAGATTGATCAAAGAGCCAGAAACTCGCTGTGCTTCTTGAGAGTTAGCTTGAGCAGTTAATTCTACAGATTGCATGACAGAGGCGACTGCAAGTGAAGTATCAGTTTGTGCAACTGTTTCTGCAGTAATAGAGCCAACAAGTGTATCGATGCGATTAGAAACTTGAACAATATCTTCTAGCGATCGCTTAGCTTGTTCTGCTAAGTGCGTTCCTTGAATAACTTGTTGCGTACCTTCTTCCATTGCTGTCATAACTGAACCCGTTTCGCTCTGAATTTGCTTCACGATTTGTTCAATTTCTCGTAATGCTTTAGCTACTCGATCTGCTAGTTGGCGAACTTCATCAGCTACAATGGCAAAACCCCTTCCTGCTTCACCTGCACGAGCAGCCTCAATGCTTGCATTCAGTGCTAATAAATTCGTCCGCG
This sequence comes from Gloeocapsopsis sp. IPPAS B-1203, assembly GCF_002749975.1. NCBI lineage: Bacteria > Bacillati > Cyanobacteriota > Cyanophyceae > Chroococcidiopsidales > Chroococcidiopsidaceae > Gloeocapsopsis > Gloeocapsopsis sp. IPPAS B-1203. The sequence goes on from NZ_PEIG01000007.1 coordinate 128,499, forward strand.
AAGCAATTTGAGAAATCAATGCCACAATCTTAGAAATTTCTTGAGATGATTCGGCCAACCTCTTGACTTTGCGTGTTGTTTCTGCAACTGTTTGGCGAATTTCTGAAATACCTGCAACCGTTCTTTCTACTGCCTCTCCACCTTTTAAAGCTGTTGTTGATGCTGAGCGTGCTACTGTTTCTGCTTCTCTGGCACTTTCTGCAACTCTTTGGATTCCTTCTGTCATTACCTGCACTGAATTGAGTGTAACAGCGAGTTCTTCAGCTTGGCGTAATGCTTCAGAAGAGAGACTTTGAGCAAACGTTTCACTGTCCGTTGCACCTTTACTAACCTGCTTGGCAGCAATTTTTACCTGTTGTACAATTTCTCTAAGACTCTGAATAGTCAAATTAAACGAGTCAGCAACAGCACCCATCACATCAGCACTGACTTCAGCACGCACAGTCAAATCTCCACGCGCTGCTCCTTCAACATCATCAAGTAACCGCATTACCTGACGTTGTAGATTTTCTTTTTCTTCTTCTTGTTCTTGAGCTTTATGCTGCGCTTCTCTTGTTGTTGCTTGAATGACATGTGCCATTTCATTAAACTTAGCAACAAGTTGACCCAACTCGTCTTGAGAGGCTGCTTGGGAAGTGAAATTACCTTCTCTTAAAGCATCAAACTGTAGATACAAATCTGCGGTTGTGCGTTTAATTTGTTTAGTTGTAATTTGTCCGAGAAAGCGTGTTGTTGCAAAACCTGCAACTCCAGCAGCAGCAGCAAGCATCCAACCAGTATTTCTCACTGCTGATCGACTCGGTACAGGCGACATAAACGAGCTACCCAAGCTGAGTGCTGCCACAACAACCGCAGAGACAACCCCTACACTACTCGCAGTTAGCCATTGTTTTTTTTCTAAAGAGGCACTCTCAAACTGCTGACGCCATTTAGGAGCATTACTTTGAGGCGTTGCTGAAGTATCGTGAAAGACAGGTACATCGGCGATCGCATCAGAAGTTGGAATAGCATCAACTGCACTACTTATATCATTAGATACCTCATTTGCTGATAAACCAAATTCAGAAACATTGCCTAGATCTTCAAAGGCATCAAATTCTGCAATGCTGAATTCCTCAATGTCCTGAATTGATGTCATAACAGAATCTGCGCTAGGATGGTCCGAGTTATTTACAGGAATTCTTGAGCCAAAGGTATCTTCAATTGTTCTGTCTGCAGCAGAACTGAGGTGTTCTATTTCTTCTATCTGAAGCTTTGTCGGAGACAACAGTAGAGTTTGATCTTCAACCTCCTCTGCAAATAACAGGCGCGACTCATCTGCATCAAAATTCTGTGCAGTTGAGTAACCGAAAGTATCTTCAATTTCAGAGGTTTCTACTTCTTCTAGATTAGGAAAATCCTCGATTGATGTCGGTTGTACTGCAGGATCTGTGTTCCAAGCTTCTTCAGTAGTTGCAAACGACAAGTAGGACTCATTTGGTAAATTATCATCTTGTAGCGTTGTTTTACCAATCGACGACCGGTCTGATTGCGGTTCTACAAAAGGATCGATGAAAGCATCGATTGATGTGGCATCATCGGAGCGATTGTCTATTGAGTTAGTAAAAGTATTCTCAAAGGGTTGCTCAAATTCTGAAATAGCAGGTGTATTGTAGTCAAAATGTTCAAAATCAGAACTGCCAGGATCAGCGTCTTCAAAGGTTGCTTCGTTTTCTTGATGTTGCTCGCTGTTGAAGTTCATCTGATCGCCAGCAGTATCCATTAATAAATAAGTATCTTCAAACTCTTTTTCTGAATAATTTGTATAGCCACTTGATAGCTGTGAGCTTTCGTGTTGAAGAATAGTCTCTATAGCTTCATTGGCACAATCAACTATGTCTGAATCTTCTGTAAGATTTAAAACGGTGCGATACTCTTGTTGAGCTTGATCGTACTGTTGATATACACAGTAAATATGACCTCGTAACAGATGAGCATTCGCATCATCAGGAAACTCTTGTAGTAATCGCTCGACAATAGCTACTGCTATTTCATAGTTTCCTTGAATGTATGCTTTTTGTGCCTCTTGGTATTCCTGATCTTGATTGATACTTAATGTCATTTGCCGTCTCCGCTTGCCTTAATTTCATACTGCTGCCCATCGATTACTCCGTAAGATTGCTTTTTGGTCGAGCAGTCGGAGACACTGATGGGTGCGATCGCCTAATAGCCACTCACCCCGCAAATAGGGATTTATACTATCTGTTGTTGCTGTCGGTTGCTGAATTGCCTCAACATCTAACCACTCCATACCGACAATTTGTTCTACTGCTAACCCCACGATTGTTTCTTGATCTTCAACCGCAATAATCGGAATTTCTGCCCGATCTGTATTGACAGCAGACGTTTCGCCTAAAAATTGCCCTAAGTCAGCTACCCACAGAACTCTTCCACGTAAATTTAATGTCCCTAGCATTAATGGAGAAGCATTAGGAATAGGTGTAATCCGATCTGGCGGTGCAGAAAGTACTTCTCTAATTGCCATTGCACTGAAGGCTAACTCTTGACCAGATGTAAGATAAAAGCGTAAATGTAGCTCTCCCTCTGGTCTTTCTAATTCTTGAAGCTGAGTTGAAGCTTGCTCTGGAGTACTACTTGTTAATAATTCTAGATTACCGACCATGAGGTTAATTTATCCTTGCAGTAATTGTTTAACCGTTCCTAAAAATTCATTTGATTGAAAAGGTTTAACAATATATGCATCAGCGCCTTGTTTCATTCCCCAATGACGGTCAAATTCTTCACCTTTTGTCGAACACATAATAACTCGGACATTTTGAGTTTTTGGGTCAGTTTTTAGCTTGCGGCAAAGCTCATAACCATTCATCCTTGGCATAACAACATCAAGCACTACGATTGAGGGACAAGATACCTGGATCTGTTCTAAAGCTTCAACTCCATCATGAGCTACAGTGACTTGTAAACCACTCCTTTGTAAGAGTTGTATAATAATTTCCCTTTGTGTAGGACTATCTTCCACAACTAAAACTGTTGCCATATTTATTAACTTATCTCCTGTATAAAATTTGGTAGTTCAGGAATTAACTACTGTTTAATTTTCTAGAAAATATGAATTAGCTCTTAAGGCTTTAACGTCGCATATACAATTAAAAATAAACTTGTTGTGATAATGAATTCAAAAATAATTTGTTATACTGTCACAGAAAATTCTTAACTACAAAACCAAGTTAACGCTAACTAAATAAGTAACCAAGCGAGAATTTACTGATTGCTCTAATACACTCACAACCCGAAAATTTCTCCTTTCGGTAAATACACGGTGGTAGATTTTAGAAAGTTATGATACTGCTAGTATTTAGAGGCTTTTTTGCTTGCTAAAAAAACTGACGTTTGTTGTGTATAGAAGGTTATTTTTAAAAAAAGTTAGGTAATTTGAATCTGTTTAGAAAACTATTAAATATGATTTGTTTAAGAGAGTCATTAATATTCAATTTCAACTGATTGCCTCAATAATAGAAAAATAGACTTACATACATAAACTAAGATTGTGTGCGTAATATTTTTGATAAATGCTTTTAGTCAATGTGATTATATTAGTTAAAAATCTTAAAATAATTTAATAAATTTATATAAACTAAGAGGACGATTAGTGTGCTGTATTTAGCAGAAGTTCAAAAGCAGAAAAGCGGATTTATGGGTGCTGGAAAAGTTGAAATTAAATTGCTAGCCTTTCAGCGAAGTGACCAAAGTTGGAATTCTGTACCAGGGGAAGAAGTTATTCCTGTTGAAGAAGCTAGCAATCTTGCTACAGGGGCATTGGTATTGGCTGATGTAAATGCAAATCGACAAGTGCAACGTATTCAAGAAGCAGGACGCCCTTTAGTTAATATTTTGCAAAACTTCTCTCGCTTACTCGAAAAATTTAAGCGTCAGGAAGAAGAGATTGAGCAGTGGAAACAATCTTTGACTTATCAAAGTCAGGAAATGAATCGTCGCAATATGGAAATGGAAGCGCGTTTGGAACAACTTCAGCAAATGGAGGCAGAGTTTAAACAATTAGAAGCACGTCACCACGAACTAAAAACTGGGCAAGAAGAGGCAGAAATGTTGCGCCAGGAAATTGAATCTAGCCACCAGAGTTTAGCTAAGGCTTGGCAAGAACTAGAAAGGGAAAAGCATCGTCTGACAGAATTACAGCATTCAGGGCTAGATGGATTTCAAATAGAGCAAATTCAGCAATTGATAGCACACTTGTCTGATAACGCGTTACCTAAAGTACTCCAAGAACGACTAACTGTTGTGCTAGACAATCTTACGAATGAACAGACCGTATTAAGTCAGCATTGGCAGCAAATAGAACAGCAGCAGACTTCTGCAAGTCGACAACAACAAGAATTTGAAAATATAGCTCAAGCATGGCAAGAAACCTTTGCAGAGTGGCAACAAATTCAGCAACAATTAGAACAGTCAATGTCTGAGTTGAAAGCAAAAACTGCTGTCTTAAATTATAAACAAGAATATACTCAATCGTTGAAGTTACAGTTACAAGAACACGATAAATTACAGCAAGCAATATTTCAAATGACTGAAATTAATACTCAGTTAGATGTTAGTCATCAAGTAAATGTAACTGAGTTAGAACAAATGCCATTAGAGCAGTTGCAACAACTTGTACATGATTTGCAAGAAGACTTGAATAAAAACTCTCATTTTGTGAACGATCAAGAGGAAGAACTAAAATTTCAAAAGCAAACTGTAGAAGAATTGCAAGCAAAACTGAATGATGGTGATGCTTCAATAAGAGGGCAAGTAGAGACTGAATTAGCTGAAGAATCCGATCGCTATCAAATGCTAAATGAAACTTTAGTCGGACAACGCCAAAACCTCCGACTACGTAAAGCAGTTTTGCAGCAGCATTTACAGATTTTATGGCGTCAGCAAGGTGTCAATTATTTTATGGCGCTTACTGATGAACCTAGCCTAGATTTAAAGCCTGTATTAGCACAGCTTGAGAGACATAAGCACCGAAAAGTTGAGGAACTGCAAAAACTAGAACAAGAGCTTGCACAGCTACAATCGAGTATTGAACATCTACAAAGCTTAGTCGATACTCAAACTCAGCTCCGCACTGTCAAACAGCAAGAATGGCACAATCTAGAGCAAAATTTACATTCCTTACAAGTGTCTGTAGCAGAAGCTTGGGGAAGAGTGAATTTGTCACAAGAGGTATTGCAACCAATGCAAGAAAATTGGAACTCCCTGCAGCAACCATTAGAAGAGATTGCCGCTAGCCTTAATGACAGCGACGAGCATCAGAAAATCGCCCGCCTTTGTCAAGTTTTAGAAAGCCTCATTCCTCAAATTGAAACGGCAGTGCCTTAAAAAGTCATCAGTTCACTATTGACTATTGACCTTTAATTTTATTTTTACCCACTTACTTGGGGTGCTAAATTTGTGTAAATCCATATCGAGCCATTTTTAACTTGGGCGATCGCTCCTCCAGGTAAAGGATCGCTTTGAGAACCGTTAGGGGCTGCAATCAAAACAACAACTTTTTCGATGTGTTCAAAGCTAGGAGCCGTTTCCAGCGTTTGTTGCAAAACTCGACGGATGACGCGACGTTGCAACGCTAGCGGTGCAGTACGTAAGACAAGACAATTGAGCTGAATAGTTGCTTCATTGGTCGTTACTGTTGCATTTTGCTGGAGTTGTTGAGCCGCTGATTCTAGGTATTCTACCTCTGCTTGTAAAATTTCTGCCGTCTGAGCTAAATTGTGCTCGACTTTAGGATTGAATTGATACAAATATGGTAGCAGTTCTTGACGAATCCGATTCCTTGCATATTTGAGGTTTTGGTTAGTTGAATCTTCCCAAACCTGCAGTTGCATTTCCTGACAAAATTGTGCAGTTTCAACTCGGGTTATTTCCAATAAAGGACGCACTAAGATAATTTCTGCTGTTAGTGGGCGGTGCCATGTGAGTGCTTGCAAGCCATCAGCACCACTACCGCGAATTAAGTTATAAAGTAGCGTTTCGGCGCGATCGCTTGCCGTATGACCTGTGACAATATGACTATAGTTGTTTTTTTGGGCGATCGCGCTTAAGGTTTGATAGCGCCATTCTCTAGCGGCTGCTTCACTGTGTAATTTGCAATCAGTAGTTTCACTGTAAAACGGTATATTCCACCACTGGGCAAGCTGGGATACATAAGTTGCATTTGCTGCGGCATCACTACGCCATTGATGGTTACAGTGGGCAATACCTAAGTGCCACTCCCACTTGGGTTGTAAGTCTAGAAGTAATTTGGCTAAGCATAGCGAATCTTGCCCTCCTGACACAGCAACAAGTATGCGTTGGTAGCGTGGCAAAAGACAACGCGATCGCAATATCCGATGTATTTTCGCGTGTAACAAACTCCAATTTGAGCATTTAGCCATCAAGAGAAAGCACAATTAGCCACAAGACACAATTAGAAAAACCAACCGTAAGAATGTAGACCTTTACCCAAGAGATTAACACCGAGATAGCAAACCCAAACGACAACAAAGCCAGTTGCAGCTAGAATTGCTGGGCGGCGTCCTTGCCAACCACGAGTAATTCTTGCATGAAGATAAGCCGCGAATACTAGCCATGTAATCAGCGCCCAAGTTTCTTTTGGGTCCCAACTCCAGTAAGAACCCCAAGCTTCGTTTGCCCAAACTGCACCCGCAATAATCCCAATTGTGAGCAACGGAAATCCTAAACCAATGACGCGATAGCTAATATTGTCAAGCGTGTCTGCTAAGCTGAGGCGCTGAGGTGATAAGGGTTCTGAATGAGTAGGATTTGGAGTTGGAATTGTTTTTACTGCCTCGATAACTGCGGTGCTGCTGCCATTACTTTGAAAAGCCGCAACAGAGTTATCTAAATTAATTTCGGTTGGCGTGACTTCACCAGCTTTGTGCAAAACATAACCGTTGTTACGATAACCACCCGTACCAACTGAACTACCTTGAAGGGCAACTTTTTGACCGCGAGTAACAACAAGAAAAGCTATAGCAAGGAGAGAGCCTACCATTAAGGCTGCATAGCTAATCATCATCACACTAACGTGCATCATCAACCAATTGGACTTAAGCGCTGGTACTAAGGGCGCAGCTGATTGCATATCATTTGGTAATGTCAGTGCTGCAAAAGCAGAAATCCCCATCGCGACAGGTGTTGTCACCACACCGACTAAACGACTGCGAGTATTATTTTCAGCAATTAAATGAACTGCTGTAATGCCCCAAGTTAGGAAAAACAAAGATTCATACAAATTACTAATGGGAAAATAACCCGCTTCTAACCATCTTGCTCCTAGTAGAGTCGCAATACACAAGTTAGCGATCGCCATACCAGCTGTTCCTAAAGCTGGAAGATAGCTCATTCGTGGAAAGGCTGCTCCTGTCCAATAGAGCAACATTGTCATAAATAAAATTGCAAAGGAAGCATTATCTAACCAATTTTGTAGTAAAACGAGATTCATAATAGTTTTTCGTGTTCTCTCAAATCTTTATATAAACTTTGACCTGATAATATCTGGCGACTTTAGTCGCGGCTTAATATCCCAAGTTTACCTCCGTAGACTAACGAAAATATAAGCGTTGTCAAAACCTCTGTTCATAGGTCTTGTCTGTGTAACTGCGGTTTTAACCGCTAATTGTGTCTTACTCTGATCCTATCTGGTAGCGTAGCCTGTTGTCTGATAAAGACGGATTAAATTAGGTAAGTACTTAATAACTCGTTGTCAAAATATTTTCTCTGTTTTCGGAACTTTGGCTTTGAGACTTTTCTTTTTCTAATGAAACAAAAATATCGTAACGAATACTGCGCTCATCACTAACAGCAGCAGTTCCTCCTATTGAGCGTGTTGCTTCTAGCAAAATGTTTTGTCCAGGAATTAGCTGTGGCAAAGGTAAAGCCTTAACAGTAGGATTAATATCTAGGAAAAACTGACCGTTGTTAGGATTGAGTTGAGGAACAGTATTTTGAAATTGTGTTGTACTCGCTAAGTTTTTTGTAGGTTGTGGTAGCAGACGTTCAACGATAGGAGCGCCTAAAGTGATAAACGCGACGTTGTTATCTAACCAACCACGAGTAGCTGTTAGAGTACCAAATGGTGCGATCCAATTAGTGACTGTGTTGTTACCTAACTGTGTTTCTTGAGTTTTGAATTGATAGCGACTTTGTAGTACTTGCTCTAGCTGTTGAAATGATTTGTTGGCGGCTGCGCGATCGCGTGTCTCGATCATTAGTACTAATGAAAGCATAAAATCTTGTTGCGCTTGCGTTGATGCAGGCACAATTGCCAGAGAGAACTCACTGTTCATCCAGCCGAGTAAATCTCGATCTAAGTCTAAACCGGTCAATGATTTAAAGCCTGCACGTAAATTTTCTGGTGGAAACGGCGCTAAGGGATTTGATTGTGAGGATGTAACGTAGTCTTGCCACAGTTGTTGTAAATTACCACCAGAAAGCATCATAAATGTTTCAGATGGTAAGCGTTGCTGCATCTGACCTGCACTATTTTCTACTCGATGCAGGCGTTGGCTGTTCGGATTTAACCAAGAAATACTTCTAAATCTTAATCCCTCTGGTTCTATCGTAATTGTACTAGCTAGCCCTTGATTTTCTTTGAGGCGAGCTAAACTTTGGGGAATTGCAGTCTGTGCCGGATTAGCTTGAGCGACTCTCGCTGCGATCGGTACATTGAGATAGACTTGGGCAAAGCGATTTGGTTGAGCAATCTTACTGATTGCTGTTATATACCCTGGTACTTTTGCTAGAGATAGCCCATTTTGATAAGTATCAATTGCTTTTTCAGTTGCTTGAGAATGATCACTCACAACGATAAAGCGTTGATCGAGAACAGCTGCTGAATAGTTTGTGTTCCCTGTAGCTGGCGTTTCTTGAATTTGAGTGCCTTTATAGTTACGCGAGATCCATTTATTTTGAGTTTGAGATTTTGATTCCCAGACTTGCTGCGCAGCTGCTTGATCGGCGATTGGTAACACCATCAGTAGAGCTTGGTTTTGATTCGTTGGCGCAGGGTTAGTAGTTGTATTGGTATTGATTTCAGGAGGCAAAAAAGCGATTGTTGCCTCTTTACCAATCCAGGGTTGAATGTCTCGCTGGTAATTGTAACCATAGGCAGTGAGTAAGCGATCGCGCCACTGCCTAAAATTCTTTTCTAATTCGGCTTGCGTTTGCACTGTGCCAAATTGACGCAATTGTTGCCACTGATTTTCATCTGTAGAGACTGATATTGTGAGTAATGCCTCTTGAGGGACAATGTTTGCTCCCACAGGCATCTCTGTTAATCTATTTTGTTGAGTTAATACCCAATAAGTCGCTGCTGTGACGCCAACTAAGCAGCCTGTAATAATGACAGCGGGTAAAACGCGATCGCTTTTTTTTAACATGGCTGAAACAGAAAAATAATTTTTTGCGACTGGTTTCTCTAAGTGAGTTTCTGTGATGACAAGCGAGTAGCTTCTTCAATATTTTTCTTATCTAACAAATTAATCAATGCTTAAGCCACCGCTGTATAATGTCTAGCCTTGCAAAATTTAGACCCGATTAATTCTAACTTTTTTCATTTGTATTCGTTCTAGCAAATAGATCCTACTTCTACTTAAACTTCACTTAACCTAAATCTGCCAAGTTATTTATGGTGCTTAAACTTACTGAGCGAAAAGATCAGTATACCCACATAGGTCAAATCTAAATGGTGATACTGAACGTGAAGTAAATCAGAGTTCACTACTGAAGTAACATTAAGATGCATCAGATTTTATGCAGGCAGAAGTGAATTAAGCAGTTACTGATAGTTTGTTTCCACTCTGTGGCGACATTTCCTATAAACAACCTCGATTATTTCTCGACTTTTCTCTGAAACTTTGTGTTGAATTTGTTGCAAATTGTCAAGAGCCATATGCCGTTACAAATTTCTAAGTCAAAAGCCTTTATTGCACCTTTAGCTGCTTTAGCTTTAGGTCTAGCTGCCTGTGGACAACAAACAACTACCACTCCTGGTACAGGGACAAGCCCAGCAGCAGAACAAGGTCCTAGTGCCAATATTAGCGGTGCTGGTGCTAGTTTCCCCGCGCCTTTGTATCAGCGATGGTTCACAGAATATAACAGAAATGTCAATCAAGGCGTACAAGTCAGCTACCAATCAGTAGGTAGCGGCTCAGGTCTAGAGCAATACATTAATGGCACAGTCGATTTTGCGGCGAGTGATGCTCCAATTCAGGGCGATCGCCTGGCGTCTTTCCAGCAAAAGTACAATGCTGAGCCAATTCAAGTGCCAATGGCTGCGGGTGCTGTACCCCTTGCTTATAACTTGCCAGAAATTGAAGGACAAGAATTAAGACTTTCGCGCGAGGCCTACTGTGGGATTGTTACAGGACAAGTGACTCGGTGGAATGATCCGCTCATTGCTCAGGCTAACCCCAATTTAAATCTACCAGACAGAGAGATTATCTTTGCCCGTCGTTCTGATGGTAGTGGTACTACATTTATTTTTGTCAATCACATAGATAGTGCTTGTCCCAACTGGCAGGCTGGAGTTGGCACATCAGTTGACTGGCCCGTAGGAGTCGGTGCTCAAGGTAACGAGGGTGTGGCTGCTCAAATTCAGCAAAATGAAGGTACAATCGGCTACATTGAGTACGCTTATGCCAAGCTGAATGAAATTCCTACAGCAGTGCTAGAAAATGCATCAGGTGAGTATGTGGCAGCTACCCCTGAGTCTGCTGGTGCTGTGTTTGACGGTGTAGAAATCCCTGATGATTTTGCCTTACTTGTACCAGATCCAGAAAACCCAGCAGCTTTTCCTATTGCTGGATTGACTTGGATTATGGTGTATCCTACCTATGATGATGCCAACAAGTGGCAAGCGATGCGGAATGTATTTGAGTGGTCTTTAACCGAAGGCAGACCAATTGCCGAAGAGTTAGGTTACATTCCCATGCCAGAGAGTGTCGTAGAGCGTATCCGCCAAGTGTTTGACGAAAGGGTTAAAGCTGGCTAGGTAGTTATAAAGTATGGCTAGCAGTAGGTAGTTACTACTGTTAGCTACAAAAAACCCTGATCGTAATATAAGCACAGCTGAAGTAGAGAGTAAGTAAATGAGTTCACTAGCTGAACATCCACACAGAAGTCAATCTTTAGAAAAGCGAGTTGACACAGTACAAATAGCTAACCAAAGCTTTTATTGGTTAGCCGTAATCGGTGCTGTAGGGATAGGTGCAGTTTTACTTTGGATTGCTGTGCAAATTGGAATAAGTGCTTGGCCTGCTATCCAAAGTTACGGCATACAATTTCTAACTACAACAACCTGGGACCCCGTTCGTAACGTATACGGAGCGCTACCGCAAATTTATGGTACTCTCGTTACAGCGGCGATCGCCCTTGTCATTGCTATTCCTGTAGGTATTGGTGTAGCAGTCTTTTTGAGTGAAGATTTTCTGCCAAATTCTGTCAGAACTCCAATTGCCTTAGCAATCGAGTTAATTGCTGCTGTACCAAGTGTGGTAATTGGACTATGGGGCATTTTTGTCTTGATTCCGTTTCTGCGCCCCTTCTATAGCTTTCTTTACGACAACTTTAGTTGGATTCCCTTATTTAGCACACCTCCTAGAGGCAACAGTCTTTTGACATTAGGTCTTGTTTTGTCAGTAATGATTTTGCCGACAATTATCGCAATTTCAAGAGGAAGTTTAATTGCGCTTCCACGCGACTTACGCCAAGGTGCTTTAGCGTTGGGCGCGACACGCTGGGAAACAATCTTACGAGTTTTAATTCCTGCGGCTTTTTCTGGCATTGTTGGTTCAATTATGCTGGCGCTTGGTCGTGCTATGGGTGAAACAATGGCAGCTGCGATGCTCGTAGGTAACTCAAACCAAATTACCCCTTCACTGCTTGCTCCTGGTGCAACAATCGCTTCTTTAATTGCTTCTCAATTTGGCGAAGCTGGTCGAGAGCAAGTAGCTGCTTTGCTATATAGCGGTCTCATTCTGATGATTTTGACGCTGATTGTAAATATTCTTGCTGAGGTAATCATCCAGAAATTTCAAAACGTTGAGTAACCCGCTATTAAGAAACAAAGAGGTTAGAAAATATGGCTACTGCTGAAGAAATAACCGGTAGAGGAAAGAAAATAAATTTAACTCGCTCAGCGCGATCGCCTTTCAGGAGTTATTTTGACTTTTTTATGACAATCCTGACTGGTGCTTTCACTATCTTGACAATCGTTCCGCTTGCTGCGCTGGTTTGGGATGTAGCACGACAAGGTATTGGTCGGCTAGGCATACAATCTTTTACTGAATTACCCCCACCTCCAGGACTAGAAGAAGGTGGCTTTGGTAATGCTATCCTTGGTACATTGATTACTCTCGGAATTGCTGCGGCAATCAGTGTTCCTTTCGGAGTCTTAGCTGCAGTTTACTTATCAGAATTTGGCAGAGGGACAAGGTTAGCTTATGGAGTCAAATTTGCAACCAACGTGTTAGCTGGAGTCCCAGCAATTTTGGCAGGCTTATTCGCATACACTGTTGTTGTCTTGACTACTGGGGGTTTTTCAGCCTTTGCAGGAGGCGTAGCGCTGTCAGTTGTTATGATGCCCATCGTGGTACGTGCAACTGAAGAAGGTTTGTTACTTGTTCCTCAAGAAATGCGCCAGGCGGCGATCGGAGTAGGTGCAACCAATTTTCAAACAATCAGCCGCATTGTGATCCCAGCAGCATTACCGTCTATCGCCACTGCCGTTACCTTAGCTTTAGCACGTGCTGGCGGAGAAGCAGCACCTTTATTATTCACAGCCTTGAACAATAATTTCTGGTCAACAGATCTTTGGGCACCGATTGCAACACTCCCTGTTCTCATTTACTTTTACGCAATTATTCCCTACAAAGCACAGCAAGAAATTGCTTGGGCAGCAGCTTTGGTGTTATTAGGCATAGTTTTGATTGTTAGTATTTCTTCGCGTCTATTAGCGCGGCAGAGACTTCAATAATGCTCGAAGTGAGTAATATTTGTTGAATTTAAACATAGCTTAAATCTTATCAATTTTTACAATACCCACACAGCCATGAATCCTGACACAATCAATACACCAAATTCTAGAAGTACTAATACAAAGCAAGAAGCTATCTTACGAGCTGAAAATGTTTCTGTAACTTACGGTTCCTTTCAAGCCCTACGGGGTGTCAGCTTAGATATTCCCAGAAATCAAGTTGTCGCTTTTATCGGCCCTTCAGGCTGTGGTAAGAGTACGCTGCTAAGATGTTTTAACCGTCTTAATGACTTGATCCCTGGGACAAAAGTTGGTGGAAAAGTCACTTACCAAGGCGTTGATATTTATGGTGATAAAGTAGACCCAGTACAGGTACGGCGCAGAATTGGGATGGTATTTCAAAAACCAAATCCTTTTCCTAAGTCGATTTATGACAACATCGCTTTTGGTGCCAAGATTAACGGCTACAAGAAAAGCGAGATGGATGAGATTGTCGAGCGATCGCTGCGTCAAGCTGCATTATGGGAAGAAGTTAAAGATAAATTAAAAGAAAGTGGTCTGTCTTTATCTGGTGGTCAACAACAACGTTTGTGTATCGCGCGGACAGTTGCAATTGAACCTGATGTCGTTTTAATGGATGAACCTGCTTCTGCACTTGATCCTATCTCTACCAGAAAAGTAGAAGAACTCATTCAAGAACTGAAAGAGAATTACACGATTGTGATTGTGACACACAATATGCAGCAGGCTACACGAGTTGCTGATTTAACTGCATTTTTCAATGCCGAAGCAGAAGAAGGCGGAAAACGCTTTGGCTACTTAGTTGAATACAACAAAACAGAAGCGATTTTTAATAATCCCAAAGAAGAGTATACCCGACAGTATGTTAGCGGTAGATTCGGTTAATCAGTACAGTGCCTTGTCCACGACTGAATCTGTGCAGTTGTGGCGAGGTTTTATAGAGATTTCATAATTTGCTAAAGAAGCCAAAACTTTTTGTCTTGTCACATAGCTTGAACACTACGTGCAATAATTAGTATTCATAAAATTTGTTTCCCCCTTTGCCATTCCACTTCTAAGGTATTGGTAGATAATGAGATGAATCAAGCCAATGATTACATTTTTATGTATGATTGCTGCTTGAACACGCAAGATCAAGACTCTACTATCCTGACGAACGTGAAGAAAATAGTGGCTGTTCCCCATCGCATCTTATGGTCTTTAGTTGGGTTACTCCTAACCGTTGGTGGTACTTTTATTGAAGCACATTTTACGAGTGCACCTTGGAGTTGGAACCAACATGGCGTTCAAACAACTTCTCTAGGAGTAACATACCAAATTGGAGCAGTATTGCTTGTAGGTTGTTTGGGAGGAAAAACGGCTGGAGCGCTCTCTCAAATTGCTTACGTGGTACTTGGCTTAACTTGGCTACCAGTATTTTATCAAGGTGGCGGAATAAGTTACCTTAACCAACCTTATTTTGGCTACCTACTCGGCTTTATTCCAGGAGCTTGGGTATGTGGTTCTCTTGCTTTTCAAACCTCAACTAAACTAGAATCACTTACTTTTAGTTGTTTGTGTGGTTTACTGGCTATTCATTTGTCTGGTTTAGGCTATCTTCTTCTGAACTACGTCATTGGCACAGGATTAATCCAAACACCCCTTTTAGAAGCTGTATTAAGGTACTCTGTGTACCCGCTTCCAGGACATCTTGTCATTAGTTGTACAGTAGCAGTTTTATCTTACTGCCTGCGATACGTTATGCTGTACTAGCTACTTTTTCAAAAAATCACTATTTTTTCTAGGTTTTAGGTTTGCTCTAAAACCTCAGCTTTTCAATTCCCATGCGTGTAAAAAATCGTCTTTTCTGGATTGTTGCTGTCATTAGTCTAGTTGTAGATCAATTAACTAAGTTTTGGGTAGTACAAAATTTTTATTTATCAGAGACACAGCCTATAATCAATGGAGTATTTCATCTTACTTATGTCACGAATACTGGCGCAGCTTTTAGTTTGTTAAGTGGTAGAGTTGAGTGGCTACGCTGGCTGTCTTTAGCTGTCAGTTTAGGATTAATGGCATTAGCTTGGTTTGGAGGAGTCATGCGGACTCTTGAACAGCTAGGCTATGGATTAATCTTAGGAGGTGCGCTAGGCAATGGTATTGATCGTTTTGTTGCTGGAAGTGTTGTTGACTTCTTAGATTTCCGCCTGATTCAGTTTCCAATTTTTAACTTTGCCGACGTCTCTATTAATATTGGTATTATTTGTTTACTCATTGCCACATTTGCCCAATCACAAGACACTACTCGTACTCGATAAAATAAGGGGATCTGTTGACCAGATCCCCTTAAATCTTAAACTTTTGAGTTTTGAATTATGAGTTATCAAACGACTTTTGTCACATTTTTAACTCAACACTCAACATTCATAACTTTCTAAGGTGTAACACCTTCTGTAGGACTACCAGGTATAGTGCTATCTGTTCCTGGTGTAGGAGTCATCATGCCATCTGGGCTAGTTGGAGCACCTGGAGTTGGTGTTATACCACCAGGAGGAGTCATCATGTCTGTTCCTGGTTCTTGTGTTCCTGGTGCAGGCATCATCATACCATCTGGGCTAGTTGGAGCACCTGGAGTTGGTGTTATACCACCAGGAGGAGTCATCATGTCTGTTCCTGGTTCTTGTGTTCCTGGGAAAGCATCTGGAGAAGTACCATCTGGAGCATTTACTGGGCTTTCAGGAGCTACTCTTGTACCACCTCCGGTGGGGCTTTCAGGAGGAAGTGTTGTACCCTCAGCAGGTCCTCCTGGTGGAGTCATGGTGTCCGGAGTCATTGTGCCATCTGGTCCTGGCAGTGGTGTTACTGGTGGTGCTGTAGGATCTAATGGAGTTGTACCATCAGGCGTTACAGGGGCAGTTGTAGGGGGAATAGGAGTTGTTGCGTCTGGAACAGGAGTTGTTGCATCAGGTGCAACTGTTCCCGTAGGTGCAGGACCTGTTAGCGGTGTACCGCCCTCACAACGAGAGTTAAGGGGAAAACGCTCGCATAGAATTTCTAAACCTTGCGGTGAAAGCTCAATTTCTGGAGTTTCACTAGTTTGTTCTTGAGCTACAGCATTACTAGTTAATGCCAGAGTCAACGCAGTACCAAATAAACCTATGTATCTCTTTTTCACACCACTTAACCTCAACACATTTTTCGGATCATTAAATCAGAGTAAATGGTATCAAAAATCTACCCTAATGCGGATACATATAAGACTTTTTTGTGTATGTAAGGGTACTTTATAAGAAGAAATGCTAATAGAATGATGGTTTCAGGAAACAGATAAGATTGTTTTATTGTCTTAATAAGATTAAAGAATACATTAGCGATCGCCATAACAACAAATTACTTTAAGGCAAAACGTCAATGCTGAAGACAGCACCTCGCAATTTTCTTTACTCAGTAACCATGATGAGCTTGTGAGTAAAATGTTTTCAGTACGTACATCTGAGATCGCTGAATTAGATTCACAAAAACCCGTGATAGTCCTTTATCTGTTGAAGGCAAAAAGTTGACTACATTTATAAAGGCTAAGTTTCTTTCTTTTCGGCAAAATCTTTAACATTCATAGTTTTGAAGTGAATCAAAACTTTTTTTACTTACAATCTGGTAATGCAAATAGACGATGAATCTACCTCAGCCACCTCGTAAACCGCAAACCGTTTTAGGACAGGTAACTCAAGCAGTAAAAACAATTCAAGCCAAAGTAGATTTTTCTAAACTCGCGCTCAAACCGAACGCAAGAGTGCCTGAACTTTGGTTGCAAGATGCAGGAGCGGATAAAGCCGAGGTCTATCCCTTGTTAGGCGATCGCTATCTTCTCGGTCGAAGTTCGCGCTCTTGCGATATTGTCGTCCGCAATCCAGTTGTCAGTCAAATTCACTTATCAATTACCCGTAATCCTAAAAAGCGATCGCCATTTATCATCAAAGACGAAAACTCTACTAACGGTATTTATCGAGGTAAAAGACGAGTCTCCTCTTTATCGCTGCGTCACGGAGACATTTTTACACTCGGTCCACCAGAACTTGCTGCTGCTGTGAGATTACAGTATGTCGATCCACCACCTTGGTACGTCCGTGCTGCCAATTGGTGTGTGTATGGCATCGGTGGAGTTACGCTACTACTAGCACTAGGGATTGGAATTGAATGGACAAAGTTCTCTGTTACGCCTTTACCAGGTGCGACACAAGCACCAGTTGTCGTTTACGCCCGCGATGGAGAAACACCTCTACGTCCGCCGCGAACAACTTCCCACGTTGATTTACAGAGGTTATCAGACTTTTCTCCTTACTTACCAGATGCCGTCATTGCTTCTGAAGACAGTCGCTACAACTGGCATTTTGGTGTCGATCCGATTGGTATCCTCAGAGCGCTCGTCGTTAATATTCGCGGTCGTGAGTTTCAACAAGGCGCAAGTACTGTTACGCAACAAGTTGCTCGGAGTTTATTTCGCGATTATGTAGGACCAGAAGATTCTTTAGGGCGGAAACTCAGAGAAGCAATTGTTGCGCTGAAATTAGAAACATTTTACAGTAAAGACTTTTTACTGCGTACTTACTTAAATCGAATCTACTTAGGCGGAGATACCCTAGGTTTTGAAGATGCTGCGCGATATTACTTTGATAAGGCTGCGCAAGATTTGACACTGACAGAAGCCGCAACTTTGGTAGGAATTTTACCAGCTCCTAATAGTTTTAACTTTTGTGGCGATGCTCAAAGTCATCAAGCTATTATCGATTACCGCAATCGCGTCCTCAATCGCATGCTCGCACAGAGGCGAATCAGTACTGAAGAAGCAAATCGCGCACGGCGATCGCCTGTAGATGTGAGTCGTAGAGTGTGTGAAGAACAAGCCAATACAATTGCACCCTATTTTTACAGCTATGTGTTTCAAGAACTCCGGCAAATTTTAGGAGAGCAACTTGCCCGCGAAGGTAATTTTATTATCGAAACGCAATTAGATCTAAAACAGCAAACCCAAGCAGAAGTTGCACTGCGCAATGCAATTAGTAATAGTGGGGGAACATATCGCTTTTCACAAGGTGCTATTGTTACGCTTGATGCAGATACGGGTGCTGTTGTCGCCCTCGTAGGTGGTACTGACTACAAAACGAGTCAATTCAACCGTGCAACTCAAGCACAGCGACAACCAGGTTCAACATTTAAGCTGTTTGCTTATACTGCTGCTGTAGAGCAGGGAATTTCTCCCTATAAAACTTATTCTTGTGCGCCACTTTCGTGGAGAGGACAGAGATATCGTGGCTGCGAGCGTTCGAGTGGCAGTGTTGATATGTACACTGGTTTAGCTTTATCAGAAAATGCAGTTGCTTTGCGTGTGGCTCAAGATGTGGGATTAGATCGGGTAGTGCGGATGGCAAGGAGGTTAGGAGTCGAATCTCCACTAAATCCTGTACCTGGATTGGTGTTAGGGCAAAGCGAAACAACTGTTCTTGAAATGACAGGTGCATTTGCGGCAATTGCTAATAATGGCGTATGGAATCGCCCGCACTTGATTAGTCGAATTCTGGATAGTAGTGATTGTAGCGATCGCGAAAACTTAAAAACTTGCCGAGTTATTTATTCTTTCGAGCAGAGCAATGATGCTAATGTCCCAGCAATCCAGCCTAATGTCGCAGATGTTGTGGCTTCTATGCTCCGAAGTGTAGTACAGCGGGGTACAGGAAGAAGTGCGGCAATTGGAGTCTCTACTGCGGGTAAAACAGGGACAACTGACGACAACAAAGATTTATGGTTTATTGGCTTTGTTCCTAGCCAACAACTTGTTACTGGGGTTTGGCTAGGTAATGATAACAGTTCACCAACTACAGGTAGTAGTGCGCTAGCGGCTCAGTTATGGGGTAACTATATGCGTCAACAGTAAGTACTAGCCTTGCCAGGGAGTAACCTGCAATATTCCATTGCGACCAAACACTACCCGAAACTGCGCGATCGCTTCTTGAACTGCATCTGCAGTTGTCACAGGATAAATAAGTAAATCAGGTAGTGGAGTTTGCTCAATTGCATCATTAGCGACTGCATCAATAGATCTGTATCCTACAATTGTTCCGTTAGCTGTGGCACTCACGCGATAGACCAAATCTTGCTGTACAGAGCGATTCCAAAGGTGATTGATACGGTTGTAGAGCTTTTGTTGTGCAGATGCGATTTGTTCAGTATCAGCGATCGCACTCACTAAATGATTGCTACTCGAACTTGATTGTGGTTGAGGTTCTTCGGGACGTCGAACTTCGGGAATGGGGACGAAAAAGAAAGCGATCGCAGCCAGCGCCAAACTCGAAACTCCGATAGCTGCTGGTACTGCTTGTTTAGTTAATTGTGGCGTATGTCCAGCGTAGCGCTTAGATACAGGAGCAAGCTGCAATGACATTGTGGGGATAGTCTGGCTATCTGCAAAGAATTGATCGACGGCTTCTACTAAATCAAACAGTTGCACTGTCGTTAACTCAATTGCGACAGGGGCTTGAGTTGGATCTGAGCTAGGATTTGATTCGTTAGAGTGGACGACTAACCGATGATGGCTGCGATCAATCTGTTGCAATTGCACTAAACCTGAGTTGCTATGCGCTTCAGGATGTGGAACTTTACTTAAAAATTCTTGAGCGTAACCGCTGACAGTATTAACCAATCCCTCAAAGAAATCTCTTCCTCCCGTCAAAGGTTTAGCACCTGCTATATGACACTCTGCATTCACAAGCATAGATATGACAGGTCTGACACTAGGAGATTGCTCACTTGGAGCGCCCAAACCTTCTACGAATAGAGTGCAATTTGGCAAACTGTACTTACGTCGAATTGTCGTCATTCTACTTCCCCATCAAACAAACTCATCCAAAGTCTTTGAGTTCCAGCAGTACCAGTACAAAAGAGTAATTGAGCTAACAAATTTAGCGCGAGTTCATTTAATTTTTCATCTGAGTTGTAAGCTAAGACTCCTGAGCGTCGAGGGTTCATGCGACTACGAAAATGTGCCCGAAAGCGTTCTAAATAGTGCGATAGGCGCAGGTTTTGTTCAAGGGGAATTTGCTTATCGCTCATTTGTTGATAAGCCAGCAATAATTGCCGTAGTAGAACTGTCAAGCGTCTTGCCAGGTGACAGGCAATGACAACAAGAGCTTTTGCCTCAACAATTCTTAAGGGACGGCGTGTATGTGCTCTTCGTAATGAATTTGTACTGCGCATTCGCCACAAATTCACCCGATTTTTGATGATTTCTTGAAGTTCTAGTTCTCGTGCTACATCCAGAATAGCTTCAGAACCACCTATTTCTAAAGCTTCAATTGCTAGTAAAATCAAGTCAATTTGCAAACAGGTGCGACGCGGGCACCCTTTTTCTTCAATAGGTGGCTCAGGTAAATAATCCAAAATCAACGGATTTGACTGGATAGCAGCAGTGTCTATTGGTACTACACTCACAGAAGCATTCATTTTAACAAGCGATCTCGGGTGAAGAGGAAATTTGGCATACAAACCTCCACTAGATTGCCAAATTACAGGACAAAACGTCCACTTTTGGCACGGGGGCAAAATTCCCCTACTGGTTGAATTGACGGATCTTGAGTCAATTAGATCCTAACTTTCCAACAATTGGATAGGAGACTTAAGATTTGTCTCCTGCAGTTCACAATCTAAATCGAGATTTAGTAGCTCTCAGTTTTAGAATCGTCTACTAAACTGCAAATGTCAGCAAGAATTCAAATTTATCTAGATATCTAGTGTACGATTTTTCAGGCACTATTGAAGAATTACAAGTCAGGACTACAGCTTTGATTGAACTCCTCCATAGTAGATGGCGTTAAGCTAGCAGAACCTATATTTAACAACTTCGTCCTACTTAATAAAAGAAGTTGGCTCTTGTTAACGATTCTCAAATGCCACTTTACATTAACTTACCTTGGCAACACGCTTATGGATCTCAAGTCCCTAATTCGTGATATTCCCGATTTTCCTAAACCTGGAATTTTATTTCGAGATATTACAACTCTTTTGCGCGATGCAGATGGATTGCGTTACACAATTGACTCCCTAACTGACAAGTTTCTAGCAGCAGAGCTGAAAGCAAATTATGTTGTAGGTATGGAGTCGCGTGGCTTTATTATTGGCGCGCCTTTAGCTTATAAATTAGGTGCTGGCTTTATTCCAGTGCGTAAACCTGGTAAATTGCCTTCTTCGGTTCATGCTGTAGAGTATCAACTAGAGTACGGGATGGATCGGCTTGAGGTGCATCAAGATGCTTTACAGCCAGGTAGCCCAGTTTTAATCGTTGATGATTTACTGGCTACTGGAGGAACTGCAAGTGCAACCGCAAAATTAGTACAACAAATCGGCTGCCAATTGATTGGCTTTGGGTTTATTATCGAGCTACGAGATTTACAAGGGCGGAAACAGTTGCCTGATAGTGTACCAGTCTTTTCACTCGTTGAATATTGATAGCACGAACGATATTGTTTTAAATTCACTCAGGCTAACTAACTGCGGATTGCGATATGACTTTGAGTAGGGGTTCTTCGATTACAGGCTGGGGCTGGCTGAATAGGTTAGTTGATAGTGAAACGGTTGTTTATGTTATTAAGCGTCTATTACAGGCACTACTAACGCTATTACTGGCATCAGCGCTGTCTTTTTTTATTATTCAACTTGCTCCTGGTGATTATCTCGATACACTGCGGCAAAATCCTCAAATCTCACCAGAACGGATTGAAGAACTACGCCAGCAATTTGGCTTGGATCGATCTTGGGTTGAGCAGTATGGGCGCTGGCTGTGGCGAATAGTTACGCAAGGTGATTTTGGCACAAGTTTTGTGTATCAGCGGTCTGTCGCTTCGTTATTGTGGGAGCGTATTGGTGCAACTTTGTTACTAGCAATCGCTTCTTTGATATTGACTTGGGCGATCGCTATTCCACTTGGTATTATTGCCGCTGTCAAACAAAATCACTGGGTGGATCGTCTCTTACAAGTTCTTAGTTATACTGGACAAGGGTTTCCGAGCTTTATTACTGCTCTGCTACTTTTAATTCTTGCCCAAAACACGTCACCACTTTTCCCTGTTGGTGGAATGACGAGTATTAACCATGCTGACCTTTCTCCGTTGGGAAAAATCTTAGACATTGGTTGGCACATGATTTTACCAACTATTGCCTTGAGTATTACCAGTTTTGCTGGTTTGCAGCGCATTACTAGAGGCGAATTATTAGATGTTTTGCGACAAGACTATATTCAAACTGCCCGTGCTAAAGGACTTCCAGAAAACCGCGTTATTTATGTTCATGCCTTACGCAATGCAGTCAATCCACTCATTACAATTTTGGGGTTTGAACTAGCAAGTTTATTAAGTGGTGCATTTATTGCGGAGTTTTTCTTCAATTGGCCTGGCTTGGGACGACTTATTCTCCAAGCCGTTTTAGCACAGGATTTGTATTTAGTTATGGCAAGCTTGACTATGGGTGCTGTCATGCTAATTGTCGGTAATTTAATGGCAGACCTCTTGCTGAAGGCTGTAGATCCAAGAATTCGCTTAGAAAATATAAATTAAACCAATCTAGAGTTAAGAGTCAAAAATACTTTGACAGCCTAAGATAGCTCCTGAGTATCGCTTATGTCGCAAATATATTATCTCATCCGCTCTAGAGCCGACGGACGCTATCTTGTCGCCCACCCCCGTGTTACCAGTACAAGTAGTGCAGAAAACGGTTATTTGTTGATGTTTCGCGAGGATTTTGATGCACTCAGCTATCTTAATACTCACGGGGCAGACGTAGCGAACCAATTTGCTGTAGAATCAGTTGCTGAAAGTCAAATCGGTAGTTTACTTCAAAGATGGGGTTTTTTCGGCGTAGGTATTGTGCAAGACCCTTTGTTGCCTAGAGTAGAGTTCTTAACTAACTTCTAGGCTGCAACTCGCTGATTAACATATCTATCTTGCTGTAGATGTATCTAAAGAAACAATTCAAGATACAACTACTAGTAGTTGTATAGGATTGTGCTTAGTCTTATCCTGTTAATAACCTAGTAATGGTCAATCGCTACAACCAGGAGAAACTTGGTATGCGCTCTATTCGTTTTAAATTCTCTGCTTTACGTCCAGTTCGTGTTTTGATGGCTATCTGTGCTTGCGTTTTTTTAGTATTCTCAAGCGCTGCACCTGCTTTAAGTGACACTCCACAGCCAAAGGCTGCTCCTAGCGCACCTCAACAAGGTGAGGCAAATCTTACATCAATTGAAAAAGAAGCCCAAAAAGCAGCAATGGACGATCCCTATTCTCGAAAAGACACTCAAGTTAAAGCCAATGAAGGTCTCAATGAAATTCAAGGTGCTGCTGATGCCGATAAAATGAGTCGTCCGGAAAATGCTCAGGCAACATCAGTTGAAGAAAAGTCAAAGAGTTTCCTAGAAGCTTTGACAGGGAAAAAATAGCAATTAAGTCAATTTAGCTCTAGCTTAGTTGTTAGTGGTTATCACTTGACATATAAAAAGGGTAGAAACTTCCTACCCTTTTTTAGTTATTGCTAAAGGAATATACAGCAAAAAAGGGCTAACCTGTGTTTTCTTGGGTTAACCCGCATGCTTGGGAACGCGTTGTGCAATTTATTGCAGTACCAACTTAACATTGGCATTTTGTAAGCCGCGTTGTTTAACTTCAGCTAAGGTCTTGTTGACAGCATACTTTTGATTAATCGAGTTGATTAACTCAGTTTGATTGTGCTTTTTAGCAACGCCCCAAAGGTCAGCAATTAAGTCGAAAGAACCATCGCTATTGCGAGACCAACCGAGGTCATACTCACCTTCTAATACTGCAACTAAGTCAGCACGGACGCGCTGACCATTGTAGCCACGTACATCTGCTTCTGTTTTGGTGGTGATACCTAGATCGCGCAGGGAAGCTTTGAGGATTTCTACATCGGTAATTTTGGTGCGCAGGGTGCTAAAGTGAGACATTCTGGTTTCCTCCTAAAGGGATTGAGAAAAACAACGTTTGGGATCAGAAGATGCCGCTTTGGTTTTGGGAAGTTGTCATTGCGGCTTTGAACTAACTGCTAGCAATTGCTAGCCTTTCCTCCTGTTGGTAGCAGGAGAAAGCTTTTAAAACTCCATACGCTGGTATTCAGCGACGGAGGCTGCTGCGGGTCGTGCGCGCTGCCTTGCCCAATCTCTTAGGGCTGTTACCTGCTCAGTCATGGTACGTGATAGTGGCAGCGTAGCTTTAATCGCAGCAATAATGTCAAGTTGCGTAAACTCGCGATCTTGAGCGAAGGCTTCGTACATCGCAGCAATCAACGCTTGCTCGATTTCTGCACCAGAAAATCCATCAGCAACCTTTGCAAGTTGCTCAAGATCAAATCGCGAAATATCTCGTTTACGCTTAACAAGGTGAATTTGGAAGATCTCTTTACGCTCCTCGGCATTGGGGAGATCGACAAAGAAAATTTCATCAAAACGACCTTTCCTTAAGAATTCTCCTGGTAGACGTTCTACTCGATTGGCAGTTGCCATTACAAATACAGGAGAGGTTTTCTCTTGCATCCAGGTGAGGAAAGAACCAAAGATTCGGCTAGATGTACCGCCGTCAGAGTCAGCAGAACCGGTACCACCAGCAAAGGCTTTGTCGAGTTCGTCTATGAAGAGAATAGCTGGTGAAATTGATTCGGCTGTTCTTAACGCATTACGTAAGTTCGCTTCAGATCTTCCTACCATAGAGCCATCGTACACTCTACCCATATCAAGGCGGAGTAAAGGTAAGCCCCAAAGCCGAGATGTCGTTTTAGCAATTAACGACTTACCGCAGCCAGGTACTCCTAGAATCAGCATCCCTTTAGGCTGAGGCAATCCATATTCTCTCGCTCTTTCTGTAAAAGCATTAGAGCGTTGTTTTAACCATCTTTTAAGTTCTTCTAAGCCTCCCACCGCTTCTAGAGTTTCGTCTTCTTCAATAAACTCTAGAATGCCATTACGGCGGATCAACTGCTTTTTCTCCGATAGAACGATATCTACTTCGTTCTCAGTTAGCTGACCTTTAGTATAAACCTGCGCTTTGCGGTAAACTTTTTCTGCTTCATCTCTAGTTAGACCTAGCGCTGCTTTCAGTAACTTTTCTCTAGCTTCGGTGCTGAGCCTGCGATTGCGGCTTTGTTCTAGTTGTCGTGACAAAACATCATTGAGTTCTGTCATATCCGGAAGTGCGAAATCAAGAACGACGACTTCCTTTTCTAACTCAATAGGAATTTGTTGTAACGGCGATATTAAAATAATGGTTTTCTGCGTGCCTTTGAAACTCGCGATCGCATCTCTTAACCATCGTGTTGTTGCTGGTGAGTCAACAAAGGGATGTAAATCTTTGAAAATAAATATACTTGCTTCTCTTTGACGAATTACCCACTCAACAGCTGCTTCAGGTGATACAGTATTATGCTGTGTTATGTTCCTGGGTTGACCATACTCAACAATACCGTGGGTAACTGTCCATACAAATATTCGCCGTTGTGGTCGCATTTGGGCGATTGTCGATATTGCCTGCTCAGCCCGTTCTTCCTCGGAGGTTACAAGGTAGATTAGAGGGTATTGAGCTTGTATTAAGACGTTTAGCTCTTCTTTCATTGCCGTCGACCTACTTGGAACCTTAAGTTGATGCAGACAAAAATCTGGAATTTTAACTACTCGGTCTTCAAACCCCTAACAGGGTACTAGTTCTTCACCTTGTGGACTCGCTCCTACTTGAGGTACCTGCTCCACAGGGATTTCTTCTCTGATCCCAGGTTGTTCGCCTACCGGAGCCATCTCACCGTCACGCATCACAAGCGGTGTTTCGCACTCTGGGCAATGGTATAGCCGATAGTTTCTACCATGCTTTGCTTCCACTTCTTCAACCACGTCGGAATGATTGAGGTAAAAAACGATTGCTTTTTCTGCAAGATCGGACATTGGCTCTGAGTCTATTGCGGATCGAATTTTTAATTTTCGATGCAATTCCGGCGACAAATACAAAGTAACTTTTTGCTTAGCTTGCATATAACTCTTGAGTGGTCTTACCCGGGTATGTATATCACGTTATCGACTCTATCATTAGTTGTCAAGACAGTAAAACGTTTTGACGTCAATATTGTTATATATCTTAATATTTAAGCTCAAGGAAATAGTTAGGGTAAAAGTTAGAGAATTATGTGTAAAAAAGTTTGATGATTCAAACTTTTAATCATAAGTCATGACCCTTAGCCGCCAAATGGCAGTTTGACAGCACTTGCTGCAGTTGAGAAACCTGCTGATGTAAACGGCACTTTTCGATTTTGATCGTCAGTTACGCATTAATTTGGTTTATAGGGGTCACAAACCTGATAGATTTAGCGAAGATCAGCGAGTTAGCACAGTTTGAAGATGAAAGTCCTGGTTATTGGTGGTGATGGCTATTGCGGTTGGGCAACCGCACTATACCTTTCTAATCGAGGGTACGAAGTTGGCATTTTGGATAGTCTGGTACGGCGGTACTGGGATCTGGAACTAGGTGTGGAAACCCTGACTCCAATTGCGCCGATAAAACAAAGGCTACAGCGATGGCATGATTTGACGGGAAAATCCATCGACTTGTTTGTTGGCGATATTAACAATTACGATTTTCTCAATCAGGCGTTGCATCAGTTTGAACCAGACGCAATTGTCCATTTTGGCGAACAGCGTTCTGCTCCATTTTCTATGATTGACCGCGAACATGCTGTTTTGACACAAGTCAACAATGTCGTCGGTACGCTGAATTTGTTGTACGCTATGCGGGAGTTTCCTGACTGCCATTTGGTGAAATTGGGAACAATGGGCGAATATGGTACGCCAAACATTGATATTGAAGAAGGCTATATCACAATTGAACACAACGGACGTAAAGACACACTACCTTATCCAAAACAACCAGGTAGTATGTACCATCTCAGTAAAGTTCACGATAGCCACAATATTCATTTTGCTTGTCGAATTTGGGGATTAAGAGCAACTGACTTAAACCAAGGTGTGGTTTATGGCGTGTTGACCGAAGAAACAGGTATGGACGAGTTGCTGATTAACCGCTTAGACTACGATGGTATTTTTGGTACAGCACTCAATCGTTTTTGCATTCAAGCAGCAATTGGTCATCCGCTGACAGTTTACGGTCAAGGAGGTCAAACTCGTGGTTTCTTGGACATCCGAGATACTGTACGTTGTGTAGAAATTGCGATCGCTAATCCAGCAGCAGCGGGAGAATTCCGCGTGTTTAACCAATTTACTGAACAGTTCAGTGTTGGGGACTTAGCATTGATGGTGAAAAAAGCTGGACAATCACTAGGATTGAGTGTTGACATCAATAACATAGACAATCCCAGAATTGAAAAAGAAGAACATTACTTTAATGCTAAAAACACAAATTTACTCAACCTAGGATTGCAGCCGCATTACCTTTCAGAAGCACTGCTGGACTCGTTACTTAACTTTGCAGTCAAGTATCAGCATCGTGTTGACCGCAACCAAATTCTGCCTAAAGTTTCTTGGCGGCGATAGACGCTAGGTGAGAAGTTAGGTTTCCTGAAGTCAGAATACTGACTAATCCTTGCCTCTCCCTAGCTGATAGCCCCTACTCCCTAGCCTCTAATATATGCGAATCGCCCTATTTACAGAAACCTTTTTGCCTAAGGTTGATGGCATTGTCACGCGCTTAAGCCATACCATTGATCATCTCCAGCGTAATGGCAATCAAGTCATGGTGTTTGCACCTGATGGTGGAATTGCGGAATATAAGGGAGCTAAAGTACACGGTATTTCAGGCTTTCCCTTGCCACTGTATCCAGAGTTAAAACTGGCGCTACCTCGACCTGCAATTGGTCAGGCGTTGGAACACTTTCAACCGGATCTAGTTCATGTTGTTAATCCAGCAGTTTTAGGTTTAGCTGGGTTATTTTACGCCAAAACCCTCAAAATTCCCTTGGTTGCTTCTTACCATACGCATTTGCCACAATATTTACAGCATTATGGTTTAGGAATGCTCGAAGGCTTTTTATGGGAATTACTCAAAACAGGTCATAACCAAGCGGAAATTAATTTATGTACTTCGACCGCTATGATGCAAGAATTAGCTGCACATGGTATCGAGCGAGTAGCGTTGTGGCAAAAAGGTGTAGATACAGAATTATTTCATCCTGACTTGGCAAGCAGAGAAATGCGATCGCATCTCAGTCAAGGTCATCCAGAAAGTCCTTTGTTACTTTATGTTGGGCGATTATCAGCAGAGAAAGAAATTGAACGCATTAAAGCAATCTTACTGGCGATTCCAGAAGCTCGTTTAGCATTAGTAGGAGATGGACCACATCGTTGCGCTTTAGAAAAGTACTTTGCCCAAACACCTACTCATTTTGTAGGTTATTTAACTGGAAAAGATTTGGCTGCAGCGTTTGCTTCTGCGGATGCCTTCGTTTTTCCTTCTCGGACAGAAACATTGGGATTAGTATTACTGGAGGCAATGGCTGCAGGATGCCCTGTTGTAGCAGCTAATTCAGGGGGTATTCCAGATATTGTCACTTCAGATGTCAACGGTTATTTATTTGATCTTGATGACGATAATCAAGGAGCGATCGCTGCCACCAAGCGCTTACTGGAACAACAACAGCAAAGAGAAATAATTCGTCAGAATGCCCGTACCGAAGCAGAACACTGGAGCTGGGGAGCAGCTACGCGCCAATTACAAGATTATTATACCAAAGTATCGTCGCGGAACTTAGCTAGCTTGATTTGCTAAACCTTGGCATTCTATCGTGACTAATTTATATTGAAGGATTCTCGGAATCATCTTGAAAAGGATTTTCCCCAACACCCAGTTGCTTTTTCGTGCGTTTGAGATCCTTCCAAAGTGCATGAATTTGTTTGTATGACTCTTCAGGAGACATTTTCCCAGCAGTTTCTAGATTACATATGTAGCTAACGCGCTGGGCAAACTCTTGGAGATTGGCATTAAAAATCAAATTCTCCGGCTTGACTTTGCCATAGTAGCGACTGCGCGGATAGAGAAAATCAGATTGGTTCACCATCGCAGATCCTATTTTGCTAAACGCCTTTATCTATCTAACATCAAGTCAAGCAAACAACAATACGGATCTCACCTATAAATTGTTAGATCGCCGTCACTCTAATTGTTAGATTTTTACCAGTACTACTTAGTATATTGCAGGTTTGTTAACCTTGTCATAACCAAAAGTTAACTTTTCCTTATCCTTATAAGGAGGAGACTTTGTAACAAAGTTACTCTTCATTGGTTTCCTTAGAGTCTAAAGTTTGTATTTACTGCTCATCATCATCAAGTAGCAGAGAGTCTTGTAAGTGTTGTGGAGGAATAGCCGCAATTATGGCGTCGAGAACTTTAGCGACAGGAACAATTTCTAAATTAACGTCTGGAAGATTTTGTCCTTTAGGAACAATGGCACGTTTGAAACCAAGCTTAGCAGCTTCTTTTAAGCGGAGTTCCATTTGAGAAACAGCCCGTAATTGTCCACCTAAACCAACTTCTCCAATTAAAACTGTTCCAGGATCGACAACGCGATCGCGAAAAGATGCGACAACAGCAATTGCGACTCCTAGATCGACGGCAGGTTCTTCAACGTTCAAACCACCTGCAGAAGCAACATAAGTGTCTAACTTAGACAGCGGAATGCCGACTCGTTTTTCTAATACTGCTAAGATTTGTAACAAACGGTTGTAATCTACACCGGTTGTTGAACGACGAGGAGAAGCATAACTTGTAGGACTGACTAAAGCTTGTAACTCGACAACAATTGGGCGCGTACCTTCACAAGCAACAACAATTGCAGTTCCAGGTGCAGGTTCATCGCGATTACCTAAAAATAATTCAGAAGGATTTGCAACTTCGCGCAATCCGCTATCAATCATTTCAAAGATGCCAATTTCATGCGTTGCACCGAACCGATTTTTGACAGTTCTCAACAGCCGATGTGAAGCAAAGCGATCGCCTTCAAAATATAAAACAGTATCAACCAAGTGTTCTAAAACTTTAGGTCCAGCGATTGCTCCTTCTTTGGTAACATGACCAACAATCAACATTGTTACATCGTCACGTTTGGCAACTTGCATTAAAGCCGCAGTGCACTCGCGGACTTGTGCAACAGAACCAGGAGCCGAAGTCAGTGTAGGAAAATAAACTGTTTGAATACTATCTATTACGGCAACATTCGGTTTAAGCGAGTCAATTTCTCTTAAAATTTCTTCAAGATCAGTTTCAGGTAATACATACAAATCTGCACCAACCGCTATTTCAGTGGCAGTGGCATTGTGTTGTGATAAATTGCTATTTGCTTCTTTGTTATTTGGCTCATTAACTAGATTTGATACTCCTAAACGTGAAGCTCTAAGTTTTACTTGTTGTCCTGATTCTTCTCCACAAACATAAAGTATGCGATACTTTTGTGCGAGTTGATTTGAAACTTGTAAAAGCAAAGTTGATTTACCAATTCCAGGGTCTCCCCCAATCAAAACTAAAGAACCAGGAACAATGCCTCCACCTAGCACTCTATCAAGTTCACCATAGCCAGAAATCCAGCGTGTCACGTGGCGATCGCTAATTTGAGCAAAAGTAAGTGATGCCCTTGGCTTGGCAGGTTTTGCTGCAGATTTGTGATGACTTCGGCTAATTTGTAAACCGGCACGACTAGGTATTGCTGATGTTGTTGACTCAATTTGTTCTTCTAAAGAATTATAGGTTCCACAGGCAGGACATTTACCAAACCACTGAGGAGACTCTGCACCACATTCATTGCAAACGTAATAAGTTCGAGGCTTCGGCATTGGCTATTTACTAAGTGTTAAAATATGTTTAGAAAACTGAAAGTTTAAAAAAAATTAAAATCAATTTTTAGCAGAAAATTCGCTCTTTTTTAATACACAAATCAGGTAGAATCTTAAATTAATGGTACTAAAAATTAAGTTTCATAAAATCCAATTAAGGAGCGCGAAGAAGATTGGAAAGTCATAAAGAAAAAATTTTGGTAGTGGATGACGAAGCAAGCATACGTCGTATTTTGGAAACTCGACTGTCCATGATTGGGTATGACGTTGTTACAGCAGCTGACGGGGAAGAAGCATTAGATACATTTCGCAAAGCTCAACCCGACTTAGTTGTTCTTGATGTCATGATGCCCAAGTTAGATGGCTATGGAGTTTGCCAAGAGCTGCGTAAGGAATCAGATGTCCCAATTATTATGCTAACAGCCCTAGGAGATGTCGCAGATCGCATCACTGGGCTAGAGTTAGGTGCAGATGATTATGTTGTCAAACCGTTTTCTCCTAAAGAACTCGAAGCAAGAATTCGTTCTGTATTGCGGCGAGTAGATAAAACAGGTGTGACAGGAATCCCAAGTTCCGGTGTGATTCATGTTAGTCAATTACGTATTGATACAAACAAGCGCCAAGTTTACAAAGGAGACGAACGAATTCGGTTAACAGGAATGGAATTTAGCCTACTTGAGCTACTTGTAAGCCGTTCGGGAGAAGCTTTTTCTCGGTCAGAAATTTTACAAGAGGTTTGGGGTTACACTCCAGAAAGACACGTAGATACTCGCGTAGTAGACGTTCATATTTCCCGCTTGCGAGCTAAATTAGAAGACGATCCAAGCAATCCTGAACTGATTCTCACTGCTAGGGGGACAGGTTATCTTTTTCAACGCATCATTGAACCAGGAGAGGAGTAAGGTAAAAGCTAACTGCTAATAGCTGTATGATGGTTAAACCAGATCAACATCGATTTTTCCGGCTGCTACCAATTATTGTTGGTGGATTGGGAGGAATATTATTGCTAATCAACCGTTTACTGACGCCGGAGTTGAACGGTTCACAAGCACGCGCAGATGCGTTAGGGATAATTTTAAGTGCTGGGTTAATTCTAACTGGTTTACTGTGGCAGCAAATTACACCGCGATCGCCTGATATCGTCACTTTAATCGGTCAAGAAGGGTTTGAAATAGCACAATTGCCAGAAGCAGTCGCAACAGAATTAGCTTGGGCATCGCACTTGCTATTAACAAATACAGCAACGCGATCGCTCATCGTCTTCTATCAAGGTAAAGTGTTATTACGGCGCGGAATTCTAGGCAAAAAATCAGAAGTCAAACCAGGAGCGATTTTACAACGAGTGCTAGACAAGCACAAACCTGTATACTTGGTTGATTTAAAGATATATCCAGGAAAAATTGAGTTTGACTATTTGCCAGAGAACACTCAAGGTGTCATTGTACAACCAATAGGTCAAGAGGGAGCTTTAGTTCTAGCGGCTAATGCGCCTCGTAGTTATACTAAGCAAGACGAAAGTTGGATTGCTGGAATTGCAGATAAGTTGAGTGTCACTCTAAAAAACAATACAAACCACACCGCTGCTGTCTCTGGATGAATTATGTTAATTCTGTATTGGGTATTAATTGCTCTGATGATTGTTGGCGTAATTGGGGCTGTGGTTCCAGGAATTCCTGGAACCAGTTTAATTTTAATGGCAATTATTATTTGGGGAGTTGTACAAGGCTCTTTAAGTAGCATTATTGTACCACTCGTCGTGGCGATCGCTGTCCTACTTGCAAGTATTGGAATTGAGTTTTTAGCAAGTTATTGGGGGGCAAAACGCGCAGGTGCAAGCAAGTGGGGGCAAATAGGTGCAATTATTGGTTTAATCTTAGGTTTTTTAGGCTTATTACCAACTTTACCTTTCGGCGGACCTCTACTTGGTATTTTACTCGGACCTTTACTTGGTGCAATTATTGGCGAATATTTTTATCAACGTAGTTGGCGATTAGCTGTTAAAGCTGGAGTAGGAATTGTTGTCGGTTCTTTAGTAGGAAATTTAATTCAGGGAGCGTTAGCAATTGTTACTTTAAGTGTTTTTATATTGACAACTTGGTCGCAAATTGCTGGAGTTTATTAACTTTTGAGAGGGCTTGTTGTTTTCTTAAGATTAGTTGCAGTTGCTCGGTTTTAATCTAACGCGAACATTACGAGTGTTGATATTGTATAAGTGCCAGGACGTTCAAAAACTCCTGCATAGATCGCGTTTCCTTTTACACAAATATCGAACGACCGGAATAAAGACTAGCTAAGTCAGAACTACGCTGTAGTGCTGATGCGCGACGCACCGCAGCGTCAGCATTGACTAATCCATAACCAAAAGTATTATTTCTACCAGGCGTTCCTAAGTCCATTGCTGTGTCTATTAAGATTTGACGTACTTGTCCTCCTGACAAGGTTGAATTAACACTCCATACTAAGGAAGCAATTCCAGCCACATTAGGATTAGCACCCGATGTTCCACCGAAAAAGCGCATATTACCCAACTTGTCCATTGCTGGAGAATCTGTCGCTGCCATGAGTGTCAAATTAGAACCACGGTTAGAGTAACTAGCAATATTTACTGAGACAGCATTTGTCAAACCATTAATTGTCGTCGTAGCACTTGTGTTCCTAAGTGCTCCAACAGAAATTACATTATTATGCGTCGTTTCTAATTGAGCAACGCCGCTTACACTAGTTAAATAGCTAGGATCAGAAAGATTTCCACCAGGACCACCATTACCCGCTGCAATAGCAAAGATAGCAACATCAGAATTATCTCGAATTAATTGTTCAAGTTGCTCTCGCGTACCGCCACTATTAAACCAATTACCTTGAATTCCACCTTGGAAAACTACTTTTTGATTCCTAGCCCGCGCATAGCTAATCGTATCTCTAATTGCTTGCTGTAGAGATACACCTCGATATACATCGTTTACATACACACTGCTATTCCAGTTAATTCCTGAAATACCAGAGGCATTGTTGGCAGTTGCAGACATGATACTAATCGCAGAATGTCCATGTCCGTAATTGTTGAAGTTGTCATCATCACTAGGATCAGTAATCAAGCGATTTGTTGAAATATCAGCAATGCCTCCAGCAGCACCAGCTGCTGTTAAAATCCCTGTATCTAAAGAAGCTAGTAAGACGTTGCTAGTTCCTTGAGTAAAGCGCCATGCGCTACTTACATCAGATATGTGTAGGTTCCATTGAGAGCCAAAGAAGGTATCGTTAGTGCGTACTTCCAGTTCAAAGGTTGAGGAGTCCGTAAAGCGCAGTCTCTCAATACCTTGCAAGTAAATTTCTCGACCATCAGCAAGATTTATGTAATCGAAGGCTGTCCCTCCAAAAACTGCTTGGTTAGTCGTTGAGCCAGACAATGGATTAAAAGCAGCAAGGCTCATGCCATTGATACTTGTGATATGAGAGGGAGAAATTCCAGACAGATTCAACGTGTCTGTACCACCTCGTCCTATAATGACGGCACCTGTGCCCAACTCTGCTGTGTAGTTTATGGTTTCACCTGCAAAAGTGCCATTAGTCCGATTCCAAGACAGTACCTTCATTGCTTGAGACGCAGAAGAAAACTCTTGACCATTACTAGTGCGAACAATTGCACGCAGTTGATAAATTCCTCCAGTAAAGTTGGAAAAGCTGGCAAGGTTTATTAACTCATTAGATAAATTAGCTTGATTCCAAGATCCTAGAGTCGAGACAACGCGATCGCTTCTTAGTACCTCTAAGCGGACATTTGATAAAGAAACTGCGTTTGCTAAGTTATAGCTGAGGCGTAAAGCTCCACTTTCAAAAACACTAGTGGCAGTATTATCTCCAGAAGCATCAAAGACACTAAAGTTAGTAAAAATAGGATTAATGCTTGTAGTGCTTAATGGATTGCTACTACCGTCTGGCGGGTAACTTGTAGCATATAGATAATTATCAAATGTTGAATGTGGAATTTCTTGAACTTCCTGACTGACACTCATCTGAGTTAATAAATCATTATTGTGAAAGGCGCTTGCCTCGATTGGATTGGTGAGGTCAGTAGGAGAATAAGTTACAGAACGACTCGATCTATTATTGGCACGGATCAATGGCTCAGCCAGTTCTGAAGTCGTACTGGGCGATATTACTGATAAGTTTGGCTCTGAAGTAAGAGAACTATTAGGAATATTTGAGCTAAAGCTTTCTAATAGCTTTAAGTTGTACGACATCTTTTATTTTTCGGATAGGTAGATCAATATTTCTCAAATTTTTAAAAAAATGAGAGAAGCTAATAGCAAACAGTTAAATGCCTGTATGAAGACAGAATTTTTAGCGCCAAACTCTTGTAAGCGCGATCTATTGAGTTAGATAACCTTTGAGATCAGTGTGCTTTACAATGAGATTTTATTGAAGCTTATACATATAATCAATAGTAATTTAACAAGCATTTTGAAGATAAAAATAAAAAAATATTGTTTTTTTGTATGAATTGTTTAAAGATTTGATTAAGAAAAGAACTTTGAAAAAGAAATAATCTATCCTAAGTGATAGGAATAAAATGGAATAACTGTAACTGAAAAGCAATGAAGCTCTACAATGAATACTTTGTAGCTGTTATACCAACTCTCCACAAAGCACTTAGTCATAAATACTAAGCAAATAAATTCACAGCTAAACAAAATAAGTCCACCTCTGTGGACTTATTAATAAAGCTCGAACTACTACTAGACACATCAAGTGGCACGACGCAAAAATAATTGTAGTAAATCGCCAACTTTTTCTGACCAATGTTCTTGGGGATAGTGTCCTGCTTCAGGTATTTGGACAAGTTCGACATTGTTTAAAGAATCGACAGTATCCTGGACATCAGTTATTGACAGCCAAGGATCTTTTACTCCCCAGATAACCATCGTTGGTTGTTGCCATTGTTGTAAGCCGGATGCAATTTCAGCGAGTGATGATTGGAGTTGAAGATTGCGTACAGTAGCCAAAAGCGATCGCCCAGCAGCAGAACTTGTCAAAAAAGGTTTGCGGTAAACATTGAGTTCTTTCTCGCCTATTTGATAGCGACTACCACCTTCTAAAGTACGATCAACTAAAAGTGGATCTTGTGTTAGCATGTCGCCCATAAAAGGAAGTCCTAATTGCTTTAGCTTCCACGGTAGTTTGGCACTTGGAGAAACGGGTGCATTAAGAATTGCTAAGCGTTCAATTTGCTGAGGATGGCGTAAGGCGTATTGTAAACCAACAGAACCTAAAAAACCTTGCACGACTAGGGAAAAGCGCGGAATTTCCAATGCTTGGATGAATTCAGTAAAAGCAGTGACAAAAGCGTCTGGGGTGTAAGCAAAATCACGCCGATCGGGCTTAGCAGAAAAGCCAAACCCAATCCAATCAGGAGCGATCGCGCGAAAACCTTTTTCTGCCAGAGTAGGCATTATTGCTGTCCAGATGTAGCTTTGGGCAGGAATACCATGCAGTAAAAGCACTGGTGGCTTGTTTAAACTCTGACTCGGCTTAGTTTCTCGATAAAACCATTCCAATGAGCCTACTTTAATTTGATTTTCAGTATTCACCGTGCCTAACCCTCGTGCTAATTGTCATCTGCTGTCAC
Source organism: Gloeocapsopsis sp. IPPAS B-1203 (assembly GCF_002749975.1). Taxonomy (NCBI): domain Bacteria; kingdom Bacillati; phylum Cyanobacteriota; class Cyanophyceae; order Chroococcidiopsidales; family Chroococcidiopsidaceae; genus Gloeocapsopsis; species Gloeocapsopsis sp. IPPAS B-1203. The sequence goes on from NZ_PEIG01000007.1 coordinate 165,033, forward strand.
GGTTGACGAATTTTCTAAAATTGCTTCTTGAAACACAGCAAGATCAAACCAAAACGTTGTACCTATGCCAACCTCACTGACTAAGTGTACGCTGCTATGGTGCTTATCAATGATGTTTCTAACAATTGATAGTCCTAACCCTGTTCCCTCAAGAGTATGAACGCGGTTTTCTACCCGAAAGAAACGACCAAAAATTTTCTCTTGATGTTCGGGATCAATTCCCATCCCTGTATCTGAAATTTCGATACGAACTTTCCCTGTGAGTGGGTGAGGGTTAAGCAGAGATACATTGTGTTTTGATTTAATGCTCTCTAGTAAATAAGCGCGAATCACAACCTTGCCACCTGCATTAGTAAATTTCAAAGCATTACCTACTAGATTAGTAAACACTTGCAGTAATAAGTCATAATTTCCTAATACTGGAGGTAGCTTTGGCTCAATTTCTTGAATTAATTCTATACCTTTATCTTTAGCATTTAATTGATAATTACGCAGAGTTTGATCGATGGCTTGAGCAACATCTACTGCATCAAAATGATAAATGCGGCACGATTCTAAACGCGATAAATCTAAAACATCATTAACGAGACGTGTCAGACGATCAGTTTCATTGTTAGCAGTTTGAAGAAACTCACGGCGCTGTTCTTCATCGAGATCTTCGCCGTAGTCGTGTAAGGTTTCAATATAAGTTTTGATATTAAACAAAGGTGTTCTTAACTCATGTGAGACATTACTGATAAACTGACTTTTAGCTTCATTAAGTTCGACTTCACGAGTGATATCTTGCACCGTCATAGCAATACCTTTGAGGCTTTCTCGATATTGATCGAGAACTGTTGTCAAAAGAATCCGAATTGTGCGACTTGTAGGTTGATTGAGAGAAATGCGAAACTCAGCACTGTCACGATCGCCTGATGCAAGTTGATACAAGGGACGTGATAATTCCATCTGTAGTACTGGCGGCAAATGATGCAAAACATTACTACCAACTACAGGTGCGCTATCCCAACCAAACATTCGTCTTGCAGTCGGATTCACTAATACTACATGAATATCAGTGTCGAGCAAGATTGCACCATCAGCAATTGTGGAAACGAGTGTTTCAAGCTTTGCTTTTTGTGCGGTTAATTCTTCAATATTTTGTTCTTCATAGCGTTCTAAACGCTCTGCCATTTCATTAAAACTAAAAATTAACTCTTTAAGTTCGCCACCAACTGGTAAATCAATCCGCTGCTTAAAATTTCCCGCAGCAATGTTTTTGACTCCGACAAGTAGTTCTTTGATTGGTTTAGTAATATATAGCGCATTGAAAACCGCACCGAGAATTACCATTACCCAAATTGAAATAAATACGGCGATCGTGACATCCCGCGTGAGATTAGATGATGTGATGACAGTAGGATTGGGGTTTGTACCAATTGCTAAAACACCTAAATATGTACCATTGTGTGTTAAAGGCACAAAAACATCAGTCACAATACCATCAGGCGTACGATGCTGCCGCACCATTGGTAATTCTGCATTGGCAGCGTAGTCATCTGGCAGTTGAATGCGGCGCTCAATAGTTAATGAGTTTTGCACCTCCGAATCCCAGAAAGGTATGCCAAAGAAGATTTTGCCAGACTCATCAGCGTAGAGCATATAGCGCACGCTTGAGGTACTACTATAGAAGCGTTGTGAGAATTGGGCGACTTCTGTCAAATTATCTTCAGCAATTAGAGGGGCGACATTAGACCCCAGCAACAGACCAAGATCGCGACCAAAGCGAGTATCGTTAAGACGGGCATCTTGTTGAATGGTATTGACTGCCCAGAAAGTTAGACCGCTCATGATCAATGAAACCACCAACGTGGCAGCAGCCATTAGCTTAGTCTGGAGTGTAAACTCTGACCACCAATGGGCGATCGCTTCGCGAATTTTCTGCAGTAAAGCTAGCATCTTCTGTAAGTTGTTAGTGGTGGCTTCTGTTAAAACCTAACAACTAAAAATTAACAGCTTTTGATTTGACTCGGTAGCCAATATCACGCCGATAGTACATTTTCTCAAATTTAATGCAATTAACTGCTTGATAAGCAAGAGCGATCGCTTGTTCAAAGTTATCACCAGTTCCAGTGACTCCTAAAACTCGACCACCATCTGTGACGAGGGAAGGGGTGAGGGATGTAAGTTGGGTTCCAGCGTGGAAAACGTTTGCGCCTAATGCTTCTGCAGAGTCAATACCAGTAATGACTTTTCCTTTTTCATAAGTTCCAGGATAGCCGCCTGCAGCAATCACCACACAAGCTGATGCACCTGTTTTCCAAGCGATGGGAGGCATTTGTGCTAATCGCTGTTCTACACAAGCAAGTAATAAATCTTCCAAAGGTGTTTCGAGGAGCGGTAAAATTGCTTGAGTTTCAGGATCGCCAAAACGACAGTTGAACTCTAAAACTTTGAATTCCCCGTTGGGACTGATCATTAAACCAGCATAAAGTACGCCGCGATAGTCAATTCCCTTGTTTTTGAGAGTTGCGATCGCGCTTTGTAAAACTTTTGCTTCAACTTCTGCCATTAAATCTGAGGTGACAATGGGTGTAGGCGCATACACTCCCATGCCGCCGGTATTCTCCCCTGTATCACCTTCCCCGATGCGTTTATGATCTTGTGCAGGTAAAAGGGGGCGAATTGTTAAACCATCAGTGAGAGCTAAAACCGAGGCTTCTTGACCAGTTAAGCATTCTTCGATGACGACAAATTCCCCTTTACCAAATTGCCCTTGAAAAATGGCTTCGATTGCGCTGTGGGCTTGATCAATAGTTTCGGCAACTGTGACACCTTTACCAGCAGCTAAACCATCAGCTTTGACAACAATCGGTGCTCCTTGGGATTTTACATAATCTTTAGCAGCGGCAGCTTGATGAAATATGACGGCTTTTGCCGTGGGGATTTTTGCTTCTTGCATTAAAGCTTTTGCCCACGCCTTACTTGCTTCAATTTGTGCGCCAGCGCGTGTTGGACCAAACACTTTCGTTCCTTGGCGCTGTAAGTAATCTGTGATTCCCAGTGCCAGAGGAACTTCAGGACCAACGACAACCAGATCGATGTTATGCGATCGCGCAAATTCTCCGATACCATCAAAGTCTTCAACACTCAAAGGCAGATTTTGACAGCGTTCTAGCATTGCTGTCCCACCATTACCAGGCGCACAAAAGAGTTCAACTTGTGGCGATCGCAATAGTTTCCAAGCGATCGCGTGTTCGCGCCCTCCACTACCGATAACTAAGACTTTCACTTTAATCCTCGTGGCATTTTGGTAAATGGTAAATGGTAACTGGTAATTGGTAGTTGTTTTACTGCATTTTAGTTTACTGCCAGTTGAGCATTAGTCATCATTAATCTCCCTTTAACCAATTACCGAGTACCCTTTTTGCTGTGCGTAAATTGCTTTAAACTGTCTTTGTTGCAGTTTGTGATCCACAATTGGTAACGGATAGCCGAGAGCTTCTCTTTCTTGTTCAGAAATATTGCCACTGAGTAAATACTCGGTGTCTACCGAGCGTAATTCAGGCACCCATTGCCGAATATATTCGCCTTCAGGATCGAACTTTTGAGCTTGACTTGCAGGGTTAAAGATGCGTACAGGTTTGGGGTCCATGCCACTGGATGCACTCCACTGCCAGCCACCATTATTTGCTGAGAGATCGCCATCAATGAGTCGTTGATAAAAGTATTTTTCCCCTAAACGCGGATCGATTAACAAATCTTTAGTAAGGAAATTTGCCACAATCATGCGACAACGGTTGTGCATCCAGCCACTTTCGTTCATCTGACGCATGGCTGCATCGACAATTGGGTAGCCAGTTCTACCTTCGCACCAGGCTTGAAAAAGTTCTTCGTTGTTTTCATAAGGAAAATTTTTGAAAGCTTCGCGATAAGCTCCTGTTGCTAATTCAGGAAAGTGATACATTGCGTGTTGGTAGAATTCCCGCCAAGCCAGTTCTTGTTGCCAAGCGCGGATACTTGTATCAGTTTCGTCACTGCGGCTATTTTCTAATACGGCGATCGTTGCCGCCCACACTGTGCGAATGCCAATTGCACCAAATTTGAGCGCGGCGCTGAGTTGAGATGTTCCATCAATGGCAGGAAAATTCCGCTGTTCTTTGTACTCAGTAATCGCTTTGTAGGTAAATTCTTCTAGCCTTTCCTGCGCTGCAATTTCGCCTGGGGCAATGATTAAATCGCGATCCCAAATAAATCCTAAATCTTTAGCTGTGGGAAGTGGAATAACTCCTGCTTGCTGCGCAGTTTCTTGTTCTGCTGATGTTAACCCTGTGACACCTTGTAAAGTTGCTACAGGTTCAGCTTTGGGTTTACTGCTCCAGTTGCGCCAAAAAGGAGTAAATACAGTATAAGGCTGGTTAGAACCAGTGTAAATTTCATCAGGAGTGTGGAGAATTTGATCCCAGTTTTCGTGTAAAACTTGAATGCCCTTTTCTTTTAGAGCCTCCATCACAGCGCGATCGCGTTCTTGAGAATACGGCTCAACATCCCAATTCCAGAATACAGCTTGAGCATTCAACGCTGTGGCAAGCCTGGGAATCGCTTGTACGGGGTGATCGTGAAGAATGAGTAATTCACTACCAACTTCTGTATATCGCTGTTGTAGGGCTTGTAAACACCCAATCATGTAAGTTACGCGCACGGGAGCGACGTCATCGCGTTCTAGAATGTTGGGATCGAGACAAAACACCCCAACGACTTTTTGATGCTTGCTTGCGGCGGCTAGTCCGGTATTGTCTGAAATACGCAAATCACGACGGTGCCAGAATAAAGTTAAATTAGACATTAGGATTTAAAAATAGTTCTTTTGTACTAATAGTTTAAATGCTGTTAGCATCAGTTAATTGGGTTGATTCAGATCTTGGTTGTGAGATGAGTATCTTACTAGCTGCAAGAACATCGAACATCTAGTCAAAATCTGCTTGCCAATCAGGATTTCGATAATGCTCAAACAGACGCGCAATTTGGGAAGGAACAACGCGAGTGAGTGAAAGTTCTGGAAGATTTTGCTTTGCAAAGAAGGCTGCTTCTGATGTTTCTGTGCTTTCTGCTGGGCTACCACCAATTAATTGACATTGAAAAAAAAGTTTGTAGACGTGATGTCGTAGAGGTGGATGTCGATGACGCGGATGATTGCGATCGTATATTGCTAATAGTTTGACAATTTGTGTGTGATAACCTGACTCTTCGTACACTTCACGCACAACTGCATTGCTGGGTGATTCTCCTACATCAACCCATCCTCCAGGCAATGTCCAGCAGCCATCCTCGCGTTCTTTAACCAAAAGAATTTGATTATTATGAAAGACAACACCTCTAACGTCTATCTTAGGAGTTGCGTAACCTTCTTCTTTGCTAAATAAATCGCAGACATATGTTGGTATTTCATGAGCGTAAGTTGCCATGATATCAGCTGCAATTTGACGTATTTGCTGGTATCGTTCGCTATCGTAGGGACTTTGACTGTAAGTAAGTCCATTTTGCGCGATCGCCTGCAATTTTTGTGACCATTCCAGCCACTTGAGGCTCATAATCATCTCCTTTATGTACAGCCTAGCCTGGCGACTTCAGTCGCGGCTTAAAAACGAAGTCCACCTTCGTGGACTCATACCAATAAAAATTAGGTTTTACCCAATGAAATAAGCTATTTTCTATATAGCTGCGGTGTCGTGTGCCGAGTTTCTCAAGATTGATGCTAAATTTGATTCAAAAATGGTTTTGCCAGCAAGAAGCTAGAAATTGATTTAGCATCAACTGCTTCGCCATCTAAAATGGCTTGTTCTAATTCTTGTGGAGCCATCAGTACAGTTTCCATATCCTCATCGATATCTTGATGTGGTGGCTGTTCTAGTAATTCTAAATCCTGTGCTAAGAAAGCATAAATGACTTCATCAGAATACCCTGGAGCTAGGAAAAATTGTCCTAATTTTTGCCATTGGTGAGCGCGGTAGCCAGTTTCTTCTTGAATTTCTCTTTGAATTGTCTTAAAAGGATCTTCGTTAAGTTCTACGGTACCTGCTGGAAACTCTAAAAGTCGTCCTTGTACTGCAAAACGGTACTGTTTGAGAAGAATCAGCTTACCTTCTGGGGTGATAGGTACAGCTAGCGCACCTCCTGGATGACGAATGCATTCCCAGTCTCCTTCTGCTTGATTAGGGAGGCGCAGACGACTCACTTCAAAATCAAATTTGCGTCCGCGATAGTAGAGATGCTGTCTGAGTAGTTGTGGAGGTTCTTTACCTGGGGGCATAAGCGAGGGGCTAGGAGTGAGGGGTTAGGGGCGAGGGGATCAATAATTATGTTTAACTCGTTAATACGATTTCAAAGACGAATAACACCAGAACAGTCTACCTCTTGAACGAGTTGGGCGATCGCTTTACCGGATACAGGTTCAATCCAATTCGGAGCAATTTCTGCTAAAGGTACTAACACAAAGGCGCGATCGCGCATACGTGGATGGGGAATTTGCAGTGTTGGAGTATCAAGAATGAAATCGTCGTAAAGTAGTAAGTCAAGATCGAGCGATCGCGGTCCCCAGCGTTCTCGCCGTATTCTACCGAATTGAGCTTCAATATCCAATAGAATTTCTAGTATTAACTGTGGAGCCATTTGTACTTGCAACACAACACAGCCATTAATATAATCTGGTTGTGGTGGACCAACAGCAGCGGTTTGATACCAGCTTGATTGAGCTATTAAAGTGATATGAGGCGTAGCGCTTAAACTTTTTAATGCAGCTGCTACGGTATTGCGAGAGTCTCCTAAATTACTTCCCAGTGCGATCGCACATAAACCATGTGTCTTCAACTTCTACTATCCTGTCACTCATTAGATCAAATCTATTCACCTCAACTCTAACCATGCCACTAATCACCGGTAAAGTTGGGGCTAATGAATTTCTGATTTTTAGCTGCTGTGCGTTTTGATATTGATTTCTTGATCTCTACTCCACCAGCGAAAACTCAGTTTCAGTTGCTCGATTCACAACGTTGCTTTCCATCAAGTCGTAAAATAGACAAAAAATAAAATAACTAATAAATGGGCTGCATTTGAAATGGAGTGAAGCGAGGAAGTAACGTGCCAAATATGCCCTGGTTTAAGGAACAAGAAGCAATCCGTAACACTGAACCAGCAAAAAAAACTAAGACAACTCCAAGTCGTCAGCAACTTCCCCGCCGGAAAATTGCCAAAATTGTGACTCAGATCAAGCAACTAGTGTCCTCATCTACAGGAAAGCACCCGCAACATCGTCGTTCGCTTTGGTTTATTGGTATTGGGGGTAGTGCGATCGCCTTAGGCGGAATTTGGTTTTCTATTGAGCAAAGTTTGCCTCAAACAGCAGAACTATTTACGGTGGTACGAGATGAAACTCTAACGATTAAAGCTGCCGATGGTACTATTCTGCAACAAACTGGACCAGCAACTCGCGAACAACTCAAGCTAGCAGAAATTCCTGAGCCATTAGTGCAAGCATTTATTGCTTCAGAAGATCGCCGTTTTTATCAACACAATGGGATCGACTACCAAGGAATTGCTAGGGCAACACTGTCTAACTTGCGCTCTGCCAACGTTGTGGAAGGTGGTAGTACGATTACACAGCAGCTTGCCAGAATTCTGTTTTTAAATCAAGATCGCACAATTTGGCGCAAACTGAAAGAAATTCGGCTCTCGCAGAAAATAGAAGCAAATTTAACCAAAGAACAGATTCTAGAGCGCTATCTCAACTTAGTATATTTAGGCGAGGGTGCGTATGGCGTTGCAGATGCTGCATGGGTGTATTTCAGTAAACCAGTAGACGAGCTGACTTTACCAGAAATGGCAATGATTGCGGGTTTAGCCCCTGCCCCAAGCCGTTACTCGCCAGCAGTAAATTTAGCAACAGCACAACAACGGCGGAATTTAGTCTTACAAAGAATGCGTGAGGATCAAGTACTTGATGCAGCAACCGCAACTGCAGCAAGAACTGCACCGATTACTCTCAATACCAATTTACCCAAGCGCCTCCAAGTTACAGCACCCTACTTCACAACTTATATCCAAAAGGAATTACCCAAGTATGTTGCGCCAGAAGTCATTGAAGCGGGTGGTTTAATTGTCGAGACAACATTAAATGCGCAGTGGCAAAATGCAGCAGAGACAGCAGTCAAGAACACCGTCACAAACAATGGTAGGTGGCAAAATTTTGAGCAAGCCGCCTTGGTAGCAATTAATCCTCGCAATGGTGAAATTAGAGCTTTAGTAGGTGGAAAAGACTTTGAGAAAAATCAGTTTAACCGCGCTACTCAAGCACAGCGTCAGCCAGGATCGACATTTAAAGGCTTTGTCTATACAGCAGCGATCGCTACAGGACTTTCTCCTTACAATTCCTACTTGGATGCTCCTTACATCGTCGAAGGATACGAACCAAAAAACTATAGCCGTGAGTTTCGTGGTTGGCTAACAATGCGGGATGCTTTGACAAGTTCGATTAATACGATCGCAGTTAAGGTCCTGATTGACGTAGGCTTTGATCCCGTGATTAAACTCGCACAACAAATGGGAATCAAGTCACAACTACAACCGATGTACTCGCTTGCACTTGGTTCATCTGAAGTTAATTTACTCGAACTCACAAGTGCTTATGGTACGCTTGCAACTCAAGGCATGCACGTAGAACCACACGGAATTCGCCGAATTCTCAACCGGAGTGGAGAAGTTCTTTACAGTACTGAACATAAACCAAAGCGAGTTTTAGATCCAGGTAGCGCGGCAATTACAACTTGGATGCTACAAAATGTAGTGCAAGCAGGAACCGGACGCCCTGCATCTTTAAATCGTCCTGTTGCTGGAAAAACAGGAACTTCAGATGAATCACGCGATCTCTGGTTCGTGGGCTATATTCCGCAACTTGTTGCTGGGGTTTGGCTAGGAAACGATAACAATGAACCAACTTGGGGTAATAGCGGTACTGCTGCTGCTACCTGGCGTCAATTTATGATGAGCGCAGTAGAAGATATCCCAGTAGAAGATTTCTCAGAACGTCCAACTTTAACAGGGCGCAAGGGTAGTATTAAGGCACAACCGATTAAACCGAAGCGAGTTTCAACGAGGAGAAGACCTTCATCTAACAGAAATTCTGATTTGAGCAACAACCGTCGCAGAAGTTATCGCCGCAATCAGTCAGAAGCAATCGCACCTCAACCTAGAAGGCGATCGCGTCGTCGTAACGAACGCCCAGCCTCACCTCCTGTCAATCCAGGAAGCGCTCAAACACCTACACCACCGCAAGGAGAACTACGAGAACGTTTACGCAACCTGCGCCAGTCTGATACTCCAAGAAAAGAGCTACCTCCAGCTAACAGTTCTTCTGGAACGTCTGATGCTGGTTATGTTGTACCGACGAAAGAGTGATGAGTGGTTGTAGGAGTGTGGGAGTGTGGGAGTGTGGGAGAGATTTAATTATTATTGTTCTTTACTACCCGCCTACCCTGTGTCCTCTGCTTCTCAAATTCCGATCTCTCACATTGGGATCAAACTTGGGGTGGATGTAAGTTATATTGTGTTTTTATACGGTCTTAAAAGCAGTACTGACTAAATATAGGAAGAATAATCATGGAAATATTAATGCAAGCAGCAACAGATAACGTTCCTCACTTTCCCGTTGCTGCTACCGCAGCTATTGTTGTTGGCTTTATCGCTGCTACTACTATTGGTTCGATCGCTTGGTACAACTCCAAACGCCCCGTTGGTTGGGAAAATAAAGAGCGCCCAGATATTGTGCCAGAGGTTAAGAAAGAAGAAACTCCAGGTGTTGGTGAGCCAAAATCTTAGTTATTATCTGTGCTATTTTATACCTAGCTTTGAGTGCTGACCCAGCGTCGGTAAAGCGTCTGAATTCCTTTGAGTACAGTAGAGTAAGCTCTTTGAGGAGAACTATCTGCTGTATCCAATGATTGTAATTTGGTAAGAAGTCGTGCTTCTTCTGTTGCTACTTCTCCATCACGGTAAATCAAGCCACTGATAGCTTCTAGTAAATCTTGGTAAGCTTCAGAACCAGGGTGCTCTCCTAAATACTCTTTTATCCATTCGTAGCACTCAGTTGGCTGCACAGTCTTGAGTTCATTGAGCAAAGGCTGAATTTCTGGATCGGCAGCCACGTCTTTTTCTATTGCTACTTTATGTAAATATTCTCTTTCTTCGGGTTGGATGACTCCATCTACCCAAGCAGCCCCAATCAAGATTTTTACTAACTTTTTTACACTAGCTTTGTCTTCTTTCATGTAATTTTGTCCTCAGATTTTGAAAAATTAGCAATTTTATTTCACGATACAAGTTTATTCTGATTCTTTCTGTAAACGAACTATAAAGAATCCATCCATTGCTTGGTGATGAGGTAACACTTTCATCCACCCTGCGGTTGTAGCATAAGGGAAACCTAGAGAGTTTGCAGCGGGACTTTCTATTCTCCAACGCGGATGGTGCGTCAAGAAATCTTGAACGATCGCTTCATTTTCTTCGGGATGTAAAGTACATGTCGCGTAGACAAGAACACCTCCAGGCTTAACCCAAGTAGCAACGTGAGAGAGAAGTTCTGTTTGTAAAACTATAAGTTCGCGTACTGTCGCGGGAGTTTGTCGCCAGCGGGCATCTGCATGACGATGAAGAGTACCTAAGCCTGAACACGGTGCATCGAGAAGGACACGATCTGCAACACCGGTGAATTGAGGAAGATTGCGGCTATCACCTGTGCAGATTTGAATCGATTTGAGTTGTAATCGTGCGAGATTTTGCTGAAGTTTTTTTAAGCGCGAGACGGTGCGATCGCACGCCCAGATTGTTCCTGTATCTTGCATCAATTCAGCAATGTGTGTTGTTTTTCCTCCTGGTGCAGCACATGCATCAATCACGACTTCCCCCGGTTGTGGATCGAGAATATGGCTAACAAGTTGTGCACTGCTGTCTTGTATTGTCCACCAACCTGCATCAAACCCTGGTAATTTTTCAATTGCACCCGTGCTACTGTTAAATCTTAAAGCTTGGGGTAGAGTGGCGACATGAGTAACACTGACTCCAACTTCTTGCAGTGCTGCCATTACTTTTTCTAAAGAAGTGCGTAAAGAATTAATGCGTAAATCAATTGCTGGTGGTTTATTTAACCACTTACAGAGTTGTTCTGTTTCTGCGTAGCCGAATTGATTTAACCATACTTCGACAATCCAGTCAGGATAACTGTGTAAAATTCCTAAGCGTTCTACTGGATCGTCTGGTAATTTTAAGAGATCTGCTTCACTGCTTGCTAACCGAACATAGTGACGCAGTAATCCATTGACAAAACTGGCGAGTCCTGAGAAACCGTTTTTTTTCGCTAACTCCACAGTAGAATTTACAGCAGCAGCATCAGGGATATGATCGAGATACCGCAATTGATACAGTCCTAAATGCAGAATAATACGTAAATCGGGTGGTTGTTGCTGGGCTTTCTTTTTCGCTAACTGATCGATCAAAGCATCAAGCGATCGCTGTCGGCGGACACTACCATAAACCAATTCTGTCACCAAACGGCGATCGACACTACTTAGGTCGGTTTGACGCAATATGCGATCTAAAGCAACATCAGCATAAGCCCCCCGCTGTACTGAACGGAGGGCAATAAAAGCAAGCTGGCGCGAATTTTCCATATTAGTAGCTAGTGACTAGTGACTAGTGACTAGTGATTGGAGTGATTAGCTAGCAGTTCTATATGTAATAACTACAGAAACTAGGCTATGGATGAAGCTTTTGCAATCATGGCTTCAGGTTGTAAAAGTTGTTTGGGCGGTTGTTTTAAATCCCAGACGATACCTAACCACGACAGAATAACCAAAATGTAGTAACTAATGTCAATTTCCCACCAAAAGAACCCTTGACAAGCTGCGAGAGGATAACGGTGGTGATTGTTGTGCCAGCCTTCGCCTAAAGTAATGATTGCTAACCACAATGAGTTTTTACTTGATTCTCCGGTGTCATAGCGTTTACTACCGAATACATGACATAAAGAATTAATGGCAAAGGTGGTGTGGTAGAGAACCACTGTACTGACAAAGAAGCCCCAAAATAGTCCTAGCCAGCCGTAAGTTAGGTAACAGACAACCGCAAGTAGGATAGGGGGTGCAAAGTGATATTTTTCTAACCAAAGTAGTTCAGGGTAACGAGTTAAATCTTTGACTAATTTCTCGTTATAGTCGTCATATTCTGGAGACAATATCCAGCCTACATGTGACCAGTAAAAACCTTGCTTTTCAGCTGAATGAATATCTTCGTCTGTGTCAGAATACTTGTGATGATGACGGTGTTGTGCAGCCCACCAAACTGGACCTCTTTGTCCAGCAGTTACACCTAAAAATCCTAGCAAAAATTGAAACAGACGACTAGTTTTATAGGCACGATGCGAGAAATAGCGATGATAGCCGCCAGTAATGCCAAATTTGCGAACGAGAAATAGTACAACACACATCGAGATTGCTACTGAGTCTACACCCAGCCAAAAGACTGCTAGGCAAGCAAGATGAATACCAATGAAGGGTAAAGCTGCATAATTAAATTTTGAGCGATCGAGCATACAGAAGTTTCCTGTTTGGATTGCAGACAGCACGTATCCTCAAGCCACCATGACAACTTATCAAAATTGACAGAATTTAGCTATATGTGATACGTTTTGTCAATTGATAATCTTACAATCCATAGGCTTCTTTGTACCTATATAGTATGGCAGCTTATCTGTCTGTATGTTTAACTAGGCAATCTGTAGTAAATACTAAATTACTCAGTAAACATCTCAGCTAAGGTATTAAGAACTGCCTGTTGTGCTTCTGAGCTAATCTGCCCTAAATATTTGACCAAACGGGTTTTATCAACAGTACGAATTTGATCGAGAACAATCTGTTCATCTTTGTCTTGAAACTGACACGCTACACGCGTAGGATAACACTGACCTTTTGTTCTCATCGGAGCAACAATGACAGTAGCGATATGCCTATTCATCTCGTCAGGTGATATGACTAGACAAGGTCTTGTTTTCTGAATTTCACTACCGACAGTAGGATCAAGAGTTATAAGGAAAACATCAAAACGCCTGACTACCATTCCCACTCGGCTTGATCCCACTCAGTGGTACTAGCATCGTCTAATAATGTATCATCCTTCCGCTCTGCCATTGCTGCAAACGCCTCATCCCAACTCTTTCGCCGCGATACTGCACGAATTACTAGATAACCATCCTGACGTTCGATTTCTACATCTGTGGAAATTCCACTTTGCTCTAACAGAGTTTTGGGAATGCGAATTCCTTGAGAGTTGCCAATTCTTACTATGCGAGCTTTAATAGCTGTTCCCATACATTGTCTTGGATGGAATTACATTGTACTTACATAATAAGGCTTCGTTGTGAAATTGCAAAATATTGCAAAATTGATGGCTAAAGTACAAGTCAAACCAACTCTCATGTATCGTTGGGTAAAGATAGTTCTGCATCAATGCTCCTTCGCTCATGACATCAGTGACACCGCAAGCCAAGCACAAAAAAGCTAAAGCATTAAAATCATCGAGTCGTCGCCCTGCAAAAGAACTTTGTAGCGAGTGTGGGCTGTGTGATACATATTATATTCACTATGTCAAGGAAGCGTGTGCATTTCTTAATCAACAGATTGCGGAATTAGAGATGCGATCGCACACTCGCGCCCGCGATTTAGATAATCCCGATGAACTTTACTTTGGCGTTCATCAAACTATGATGGCGGCGCGCAAAACTGAACCAATTCCAGGGGCACAGTGGACAGGAATTGTCAGTTCAATTGCCATAGAAATGCTCAATCGCAGCATAGTTGAAGGCGTCGTTTGCGTTCAAAACACCAAAGAAGATCGCTTTCAACCGATGCCAATTATTGCCCGTACTCCAGAAGAGATTTTAGCAGCACGGGTGAATAAACCAACATTATCGCCGAATCTTTCAATCCTCGAACAAGTAGAACAATCGGGGATGAAGCGGTTGTTAGTTATTGGTGTAGGATGTCAAATTCAAGCTTTACGGGCAGTAGAGAAGCAATTAGGGTTAGAGAAACTGTATGTGTTGGGAACTCCTTGTGTAGACAATGTGACGCGGGCTGGGCTACAGAAATTTTTGGAAACAACGAGTCGTTCTCCTGATACAGTCGTGCATTATGAGTTCATGCAAGATTTCCGCGTCCACTTCAAGCATGAGGATGGTTCAGAGGAAACAGTACCTTTCTTTGGTTTAAAGACGAATCAACTCAAAGATGTGTTTGCACCTTCTTGTATGAGTTGCTTTGATTATGTAAATTCGCTTGCTGATTTGGTCGTGGGCTACATGGGTGCACCATTTGGTTGGCAATGGCTTGTGGTACGGAATGATCGCGGACAAGAAATGCTGGATTTAGTTCAAGATCAGCTAGAAGTGCAACCTGTGATGTCAAAAGGCGATCGCACCGCAGCAGTGCAACAAAGTATCCCTGCCTACGACAAAGGCGTTACACTACCGATGTGGGCTGCCAAACTCATGGGTGTCGTGATTGAAAAAATTGGTCCTAAAGGCTTGGAATACGCCCGATTTTCGATTGATTCGCACTTCACTCGCAATTATCTCTATGTCAAACGCCATTATCCTGAAAAGTTAGCTGCGCACTTACCAGAATTTGCCAAGCGAATTGTTAATCAATATAAATTACCAGAACCTTAATTGCTAAAGTAATTACGTCACTACTGGTACTTTAAGTAATTCAAACATTTGTTACAGAGAATAATTGAGTTACAAAGATATCAATAAAATTGAGCTGACACATAAGTAGCATCAATATTTTATTGATATGTTGAGTGTTAGACAATGCTTTAAAAGTGTAATATTGCTATCATTTACTACAATTTTTTTATTGAGTAATACAGCAAGTGCCAATACAAAGCCTCAAGCGTTACGTTCTGGCATTAAAGTACGCAATGTTATGTATACGCTAGCGGCATCTCCTTCAGTGCGGATTGCTAAAGATCCTAGAAGTAATCATCTTTACTATTTAAAGCGAAATGGTGAAATTTATCGCGTTAATCTAGCGACTTCTCAAAGTCAATTGGTTTATAGCCGTAAAGATCATCAATTAACTAATACTCAAGGAATGGCAATTGGACCAGATGGTGCTATTTACTTAGTAGGAAATACAAATTTAACTAATAGTTTGACAAAAGCAACAATTGTTAAAGGAGTGATGAATTCTAGTACAAGCGATCGCTTCTGGTCTATTCTAGCTGAAACAGCAGGATATCCTAAAAGCAATACAGCCTACGATCATGGCTTCAATGGTATTGTTGTGAGTTCTGGAAATAAATATATTTATGTCAACAGTGGTTCTCGGACTGATCATGGAGAAATCCAATCTGCTAATGGACAATTTCCTAACACTCGCGAAGTAGGATTAACAACTTGTATCTTTCGCTTACCTACAAATGGTAAAAATATTTTTCTGCCAAATAATCGACAACTATTAAAGTCAAGAGGCTATGTTTTTGCCGAAGGTATTCGCAATACGTTTGACATGGCTTTTGCACCTAACGGGCATTTATTCGGCGCAGAAAATGGTCCTGATCGCGATATGCCAGAAGAATTAAATTGGCTGCGTCAAGGTCGTCATTATGGTTTTCCTTGGCGTATAGGTGGAGCAAATAATCCTCAGCAATATCCTGGTTATAATCCTACTCAAGATCGGCTATTAAATCCTCTGTTTCATGCAGTTAAGCAAGGTTTTTATCGCAACGATCCGACTTTTCCTAAAAAACCTAATATAACCTTGACAGAACCAATTCCTAATTTTGGTCCTCATGCTGATAGTTTTCGCGATCCTCAAGATGGACTCGTTAAAGATGCTAGTAATCTAGGAAGATCTCTGAGTACTTTCACAGCACATCGTTCTCCTTTAGGATTAGTCTTCGATACTCAAAAAGCATTAAGTTCTGAGTTTCAGGGAGATGGCTTTCTGTTGAGTTGGACAAAAGGCAATTCAAATGGAGATTCTAGGCGCGGACCTTTTCGAGATCCTAGTGAAGATTTACTGCATTTAAAACTAACAAAAGTTGGCAGTACTAACTATAGACTAAACGCAAGAAGAATCGTCAGAAGCTTTCGACAGCCAATTGATGCTGAAATTATTGGTAATAAGATCTATGTTTTAGAATTCGGTGGAAGTCAAGGCATTTGGGAAATTACTTTACCAGTAAAGAGATAAGGAAACATATGCGTTTATCCCTCTTGCTGTAAATGAGACAAGATGACGTCATGAATGTCTACTGCACTTAAGATTGATGGTAGCAAGTTGGTTGCATGAGTTATTAGTAATGGTGCTTCGTCGGTAGAAGTAGGAATTCGCCCGTGTGAACCTTTAACTAAAGAAGCGTCTAAAGGAATAATATCCATTAACGTACGAAATCCGAGTTGCTTTTGTAGTAAGATTTTTGCAACTTTTAATTGCTGCCAGCGAATCGCCGGATCGACGAATAATTCTACAGGATCGTAGCCTGGTTTGCGGTGAATATCGACAGTGCGAGCAAAGTCTGGTGCTTTGTTGTCATCAAGCCAATAATAATAAGTAAACCATGCATCAGGGGCAGAAACAGCTACTAATTCACCAGAACGTGGATGATTTAAATGATACGCTGCCTGACCTTCTTCACCCAAAACAAAATCAACTCCTGGTACTTGTTCGATGAGTTGCTGTACTTCTGCAATTTTATTGCGATCGCTAACATAGATATGGGCAATTTGGTGATCTGCAACGGCAAAAGCCGTACTTGCACCTGGATCTAAAAGTTCTCTTCCAAGTTCTTCGCGTATTGCTAAATAACCATGTTCGCGCAAGACTCGATTTAAGGAAACTGCACGATTGACAGAGGTAATGCCATATTCAGAAACTATAATCACTTTGGCACGCGACTCATAGAATTGAATTAACTCCTGACATACTGCGTCTATTTCTTGTAAATCACGGGCAATTGTGCTGGGATCAGTTCCTAAACGCTGTAAGCAGTAATCTAAATGCGGAAGATAAATGAGTGTTAATGTTGGAGAATACATTTCCTCTACAGCGATCGCAGAAGAAGCAATCCACTGCGTTGAACGTATAGTTGTTTTTGGTCCCCAAAATTCAAATAAGGGGAAAGTTCCTAAACGTTCTTGTAACTTAACTCTTAAGTCTGCAGGTTGCGTGTATATGTCAGGGATCTTTCTACCGTCTGCGGGATACATCGGTCGTGGCGTTACCGAAATATCGACTGAGGAGTACATATTATACCACCAAAAGAGATTCGCGCAGGTGAAATTAGGTTCTAAAGCGCGTGCCGCTTCCCATATTTTCTCAGCTTGAACTAATTTATTTGACTGCCGCCAAAATTTTACTTCACATTCATCGCGGAAGTACCAACCATTGGCAACAATACCATGATCTTGAGGATACTTCCCAGTTAAATAACTTGCTTGCACCGAACACGTTACCGCAGGTAATACTGGTTTAATAAAAGCTGTGTGTCCAGATGCTGCCCATTTTGATAAGAATGGTGTATGTTTTAATAGACTGGGCGTTAATCCGACTACATTTAGAACAACGGTTTTGTGCATAACTTTGTTTAAGCAAATCCTTTAATACTAACGTCAGCAGCTACAAAGACAAAACCTGTGGAGACAGGTTTCTGCAGAGCCTATTGCTGGGTTAGTTCACGCACCATCTGGACTTAGTATGCTTAGTTGCCAAGTTTTTGCAATACCCATTCATATTCGCGTTGAATTGAGGCGAGTAAATCTAGTTTCATCGCTGGTGGTAGTACATCCCAGGTGTAAGTTTCAATTTCTAAATGGTGACATGATTGTCCTAATAAATTGAGAACTTCAACAATATCGTCTTGTGTAGATTGCAACGTTTGATAACCGCGAATAAAAATTGGAACGTGAAAGTGGGTTCGCCACTCTTGGGCAGTAGATTGTGCTAGATGAGGTAATGCTGTGGTGAGATCTGAGTAGTGATGTAACGTACCATCTTGCGATCGCGCGATAACTTGGTGTAAATAAGTTGATTCTGCAAATAAACTTAAGCGATCGCTAATAATTTTGCGCTGGGCTGTTTCTTTTGGTAATGTAACTTGGATAGCTGCACTAATTTGAATTTTACCGATGTGAATGCCTGCTGATCGTAAACGTGTAAAAGCAGACTTCGGATCTTCGTACTCTACAGCAAAATGACACGTATCATAGCAAATACGAACATGTTCAAGTAACAACGCTTCTGCGGTAGCTTGAGAAATGTCTAAACTTTTACTGAGATAGTTTCCACCAATTGGTAATAGCCAAGAAGAAAAAAAGTCAATAACTTCTGTTGTATTTTCAATTAATCCGTCAGGTTCAGGTTCTAAATCGAGATGAAGCAACTTACCTGTTGTTTCGCGAATGCGATGCATTTCGGCAGCGACTGCGGCTATATTTAGCGTGGCACTCTCAAATACATTATCTCTACTGACTTTTGTAAACCAAGGTTTGTAAGACAGTGGCAGTGTAGAAATTCCGCCATCGATACCTTCGGGTAATAGTGTTGCCAGAATTTGAGTTAAATGTAAGGTGTAGTTGAGGCGATCGCTTGTTTGCCAATCGGGTGCATAGACTTTATCTTTGACAACTTGATGATGAAATCCGCCGTAAGGAAAGCCATTTAAGGTAAAAACATATAAATTATTTTGCTTCAGCCAAGCTTGAAATTGGGCAAGATAATTACTTTCTAAAAGTTCACTTGCTGTTTGAGCTGCTAATCTTAAACCAATGCCAAACGGCTTTTTTGGTGCTATTCTAGCTTTGAGTTCAGGAATATAGGCTTTTAAGTTTGCAAATACATCCTGCCAAGATTCTCCAGGATGAACGTTTGTGCAATACGTTAAGTGGATATTTTCTAGCTGCATTTTCCTGATATGTAATTGTGGTTCTTTCAACAGCGGTTGAAACCGCAGCTGCATAAACGAAACCTGTCTGCACAGGTTTTATTCGATATTATTAGTCCACGAAGGTGGACTATTGTTTGTTAAGCTGCGACTTTAGTTGCCAAGCTTGTCATGGTATTGTTGCAACAACGCGATCGCCTTCTCATACACTAATAAATCAACTTGATGTACCTCAACTCCTTTACCAATCTTCTCTAGCAGCATCAGGGTTAATTCTCCACCTAAGTGTTCCCGAAACTCACTCAGCCCTCGAAAAATACAATCAGAATGTTCTGGTTGATGTAATTTATCTACTAATTCCGCTACATACAAACTAAAACCTAGTGTCTGGAGTGTATCTAAAATCTGCTGCCAATCTGATTTTGTGAGTAGCCCGATTAAATAGGAATAGGTGCTATCCAAAGCTATCCCAATTGCCACAGCTTCTCCATGACGTAGGCTGTAGTTCGTCAACTGTTCGAGTTTATGTGCCGCCCAATGTCCAAAGTCTAAAGGGCGTGAGGAACCTTTCTCGAACGGATCGCCACTAGTTGCAATATGCTCTAAGTGTAATTGAGCGCAACAATAAATTAATTCTTGCATCGCTTGCAGATCGCGTTGCGCTAATGCAGTTGCGTATTTTGTAATGAATTTAAAAAAATCTGCATCTTTAATTAATGCGACTTTCACAGCTTCGGCAATTCCAGAACGCCAGTCACGGTCATCTAGAGTGGTCAGAAAATTGATATCATTTAATACTGCATAAGGCGGTGCAAAAGTTCCCAAAAAATTCTTCTTACCAAAGGCATTAATACCATTTTTGACGCCAACACCTGAATCGTTCTGCGCTAATACTGTCGTCGGAACGCGAATTAAGCGAATTCCTCGATGTGCGGTTGCTGCTGCGTATCCTGCCATATCTAATACTGCACCACCACCAATTGCTAATACATAAGAATGGCGACACAATCCACTACGATCAATAATTTGGTGAATTTGTTCAATCAGTTTAGGATCGTTCTTTGCCGTTTCCCCCCCAGGAACGATCGCCGGTTGCTGAACGAGTGTAAATGTATCTCGATAAAACTGAGCATAGGCTGCTAATTTTTCTAGTAGTGTTGGTTGATGTTGTAGTAAACCTGCATCAATTACCGTTAAGACTTTTTTTGAGCTATCTCCGTCGATGGTAAGAACTTGTGCGAAAAGAGGATTATCTAACTCAAATAGTCCATTAGTAAAGTGGACATCATAATTAAATGTCACAGGGAAACATTGTTTAAGCAATTTCCCACAGGGAACGCTTCGCGATCGCATATCAGATGCACTTTTGATCCCAATTGTCATAATTACTATTAAATTAAGTGACAGCAAAAATTTGAGCTAAACTCAATGAAATAGGCAGCAAACCTAACACGAGTAAGCCATAAGGTAATCCGGCAAAACCAGATGCGATCGCTGCATCTAAAATAATCAGCGACAACACTCCCGCTTTAACTGCGGTACGAATATTCACTGGAGTTGCTTCGCGCCAAGCTTGCACAAAAGCAGGAACAACACGCCAAGCAAACAATGCGACAAAAGGTAATGCGCTAATCACTTGATATTCTGGCAATATCCCTAGCGTTAAAACTCCACTGATAACTCCTGCAATCATGACTAATGCAACGATGCCAGTGCTATTATTTCCGCCGTGAACTTCACCTTGGCTAATTGCCGTAATCGCCGCAATATAAGCGATCGGAATCAATGCTAAAAACCACAGTTGTTCTACCATCGCCGGAACCGCACTCACGCCGAGTAGCAGATTACCTCCGCGACAGATTCCCATATTTAGTGGACCAAAAACAACATGGTGCTTACTAAACGCATCGTAAAGAATTGCTGCAAAAGCAACTGTAGCAGCAATAACAAGGCTTGTTGCCGAGACTTGGGCAGCTGCAATGATACCAATAACTAAAAGAAAAGTTCCTAAGGCGATCGCATTTTGTCTAGCAATAGTACCACTAGGTATTGGTCTTTCTGGTCGTTCTTGAGCGTCTAATTCGGCATCAAAGACATCATTAAAAACGACGCCACCACCATACAAACCACTTGTTGCCAGTAATAGCCAGACTAAAGGCAAAATATTGAGAAGATCTACTTGTCGCCACAATACTAAACCAGATGCCGCGAAGCCGACTAAAATATCTGCCCAAGCTGTGACAATGTTAGCAGGTCGCATCAGTTGCAAATAAGCCCGTGTTTGGCTTTTCGCTGCTTGCAACATTGTTGTGTCTCCTAATTGGGAATCGGTAATAGGTAATAGGTAATAGGTAATTGGTGTTGCTTGATACTGAAACTGAAATGCTTTCTCTACTCAATTAAGATTTGATCGCAGGTAGCTTCAACAACTGGGGTTTGTCCGCGTAAGACGGAGTTACCGTAATAGAGTTCGCGTTGATCGATTGTAGAAGTATTTAGCCAGTCGGTTTCACTGAATTGATGGCTTTGACTATAGGCTGCTAAAGCATTTTCATAGCATACCGCCCTGACGTGGGCTTCAGGAATTCCGCGTTCAAGCATCAATTGGGCAGTTTTTGGTACAGCTAGCGGATCGCTCACACCCCAATCAGCACTACTATCAACAATAATGCGATCGCACCCATATTGACGGACAATCTCAACCATCCGTGCATTACCCATTTTGGTATGTGGGTAAATTGTAAATGCTGCCCAGAACCCCCGTACTAGCACTTCTTCTACGGTTTCTTCATTGTTATGGTCAATAATAACTCGTGATGGTGCTAAACCATATTCAACACAGCGATCCATACTTCGGCTAGCACCAGCTTTTTTATTGCGATGTGGTGTGTGAATCAACACCAACATATCGAGTTCTTGGGCGAGTTCAAGTTGTTGACAAAAGTATTTGTCCTCAGCAGGTGTCATATCATCATAGCCAATTTCACCAATTGCCACGACTCCTTCTTTACACGCATACAGTGGCAACAGTTCCATTACCATTTCGGCTAAAGCTTCGTTGTTTGCTTCTTTGGGGTTCAAGCCAATCGTACAATAGTGCTGAATACCAAACTGACTTGCCCGAAAGCGTTCCCAGCCAATAAGACTACTGAAGTAATCTTTAAATGATCCAGAACTTGTGCGCGGTTGCCCTAGCCAAAACGACGGTTCAATAACGGCGACAACACCATACTCGCGCATCACCATATAATCGTAAGTTGTCCGCGAAACCATGTGGATATGAGGGTCAATGAACATCATAAGGTAATGGGTAATTGGTAATAGGTAATTGAGGAGAACGATTGCGAATTATCGTACATCAGCGCCGAGGCGATCGCAGCTAAAGCTACTCCATGTCAGATCGCCGTGATGAATTGCTGCTTGTAAATTTGGGTAACGTGCTAGTAATTCTTGGGCTTGTGGTAGGGGAGAGTGCGCACATGCTAAAGCTGCGGCTTCTTGCTGCACAATATCATCTGTTTCTAAGACTTCTGCCAAAACTTGCAACTCTTTAGCAGAATATCCAACAAAGCGCCATAGTTCAGGTGTCACACTTCGTTTTGCTGCCCAGCGTTCGCGTACATAATCAAGCAGCATTCTAGCTAACTCTGGATTGGCACGGCGATCGCTACCTTGAATAAGATACAACGGACTCTCCACAAAAACTGCTTTGAGGATCATTTGATTCCAAGCAAGATCGTCAAAATATTCTGCTGGATAAGGATTACGCAAAGCAACAGCATCAAATACAGTTGTCATATTACTTCGTACTCCCTCTGCTGCTCTAGCACAATGCTTTTCTGGATGTGGCAGTAAGGGTAAACTTTGATACAAGGCAACTAATTCTCTGACATCTGCTGTTGTGAAGACTTGTTCGAGTATCCATAAATATTTCTCAACATCTGCATGAGGTAAGGATAAAACAACCAACGCCCGCCCTGCTTGATCGACACTCCAGTGCTGAGGATTCCAACCAGGGCGAATTGTCTGGGCTGCTAGCAGATCTTCTGCTGATAGGGCTAATGATTTTTTACCAAGATAGCGAGGTACTGCACTAAAAGTTGTATAAAAGACTCGTTGTGTTGCTCCTTGAGCGATCTGGTTTCTTTTTTCTGCCAACCAACTTAGACTTGTATGAGGAATCTGCCGTGATAAGCAGTTGTGTAACAGTTTTGTTACTTGAATCACATCATAAGTTGCCGACTTCATAAAGCTTGATACAATTAACTTCTCGCTAATCTTAATTTAAAGAGAACATACTCCAAATCACCAAAACCGTAATGTATAAGTTTTGTTGATTTGGAATCTTGAGTACTGTACGAAGCTTTACTGAGAAAACGCTTGATGCTTGAGTTCGGATTGCTGACGTGGTTCTTGTGACGACACTACAAGCAAGAATCTCACTGATGCTGCAATTTTACAATAGAAACTTAAAGAAAAATTAAATAATACAGTCTTAAGGGGCATTCGCTGATGCTATAACATGCACAGAAAATAGGTAAAGAGGGTAAGTTACTGATGTCTAGAGTTTTTGCGAACCAAGATTGCCAATTGCAAGTATATAAATTAAAGAAACAGCTTTGTGAAAAAGACTTGCATAATTATTTTTTTTGCTACTGATAATTTAGATAGCAAGTATCTTAAGGAGCAACAGCCGTTACAACTAATCGTTAAAGTAGCGATCGCATGATAGCCAGATAACTGGTCTGTCATAGCCAGGCACTTTGCTATTGATAGTTATGGATAAGTTTACTTATCAAACAATTATGTAATGTTTTACGCACTCATTCTTTCTTGACCAGTGTTCAATTTCAGATTCTTAACAGCAAATGAATAGACGGAATACTAAGCAAAAGGAGTACAAGAATTACTGATGAATTTTAGTTATTTAAAGTTCAATTTTACTTGTGTTCAACAGAGCTGATATGGATCAACTAGAAACACAACTACGTCAGTTAATAACAACAACTTGTCAATATAAACAATACAGTGTTGAACGCCAGCAAGGTTTAACAAAGATTGTGCGCGCGATCTACAAATCTGGCAAACTCTGGAAGGATACTTCTCCTTATTATGAGGATGCACTGCAGAAAACTTGGCTATATTTCTGCCGCAATTTGTGCGAAGCAAATACAGGGGAAAGATACGATCCAAATCGTAGTAGTGTGACTACTTGGCTAAATGCTTATTTGAGGCGACGGCTACAAGATTTTCGTGTAGAAGAATATGAAACTCTTACTCAAACTGCCTCATTTCAGACCACAGAAGATGAGGTTATTGACACTACAGCTGCTTTGGTTGCACCACCTGATATTCCACCTATTCTAGAAATGACAATTACTTGGGCGAAAACTGACTTTGATGGCGAGTTACGTCGCGTTCATATTCAAGGACACCCGAAAGTTAATTGTCAAGTATTAATTTTACAAAGGCTACCTCCAGAAACAAGTTGGGAAAAGATATCTGAAGAATACCAGATTTCAATTTCTACTCTGACAAGTTTTTATAGAAGGCAATGTATTCCTCGCTTGCGTAAATTTGGTGAATCTCAAGGTTATTTATGATGAAGCTTTAAATGGTATATTAGTGCTTTTTTATTTGATTGCTACTTAAATATAAGTCAAAAAAATGCCGCAACTTGCAGGTAAAAAATAATACAAAATTGAGAATTTAAACTATGCCTAAAAATACTAAGCAAATACAAGGATTTGCCTTGCCACTACCTATTACTCAAATTGCACAAGAAACTGCCCAAAAATTCATTGATCAAGTACAAGATTTTCCAGACAAGGTAGAAAAAATAAAATTAAATACCCTAGCTGTTTGCATAGTTGATAACTACTTACAGATGATGGGAATTAACACAAATATTACAGCTAGTGATAGTTGGAATCCAGTGCTGCGGTTGTGTGCTGATATTGCTGACTTAGAAGTGTCAGGACTTGGTCGTTTAGAGTGTCGCTGGCTACGATCGCCCTCAATGCAATGTGATATTCCCCCAGAAGTGTGGGAGGATCGAATTGGGTATGTTGTCGTACAGTTTGATGAAGCACTCCGCGAAGCAACATTATTAGGGTTTACTCCAAAAGCGATCGCGCAGTTACCGATTGACGAGTTACAACCACTCGAAGACTTACTCGCACATTTGAATGAATTAAGGTTGAATATCGATCAGCAACCATTAGTGCAGTTAAGTCAATGGTTTAATCAGGTTTTTGAGACAGAATGGCAAGCTATTGAAACAATTCTTGGATCGGCACGAGCTAATTTAGCATTTAGTTTCCGCAGGTCTGATCCCTTAGTGGGAGGCACAAACGAGAATCGCGAAGACCGTGTTCGACGTGCTAAATTAATTGATTTAGGAATGCAACTAGCAGGTCACGCAGTAGCTTTGATTGTTGAACTGCGCTCGGTGTCTGACCAAAAGATGGATATTTTGCTACAAGTCCATCCTACAGGTAGTCAAATTTATTTACCAACCCAACTACAGCTAACTGTCTTGGATGCTTCTGAAGCAATTTTCCTTGAAGCTCAAGCAAGAAAAGCCGATAATTATATTCAATTACAGTTTAGTGGCAAACCAGGAGAAAAGTTTAGTGTGCGAGTAGCGCTTGGCAATGACAGTATAATAGAAAACTTTATGATTTAGTTTCATCACCGCGCCTGCAGGAACACCGTAGTGGCTAAGTTAGTTGTTTTAAAAGTAGGCGAAGGAAGCTTTGAGCAGGGATTCCCTGTAACGATGCAAATAGGAGAAGAAGGCGATTCTCCGGCAATCCAAACTTTAGGTAAGCTACCACCTGCTCCAGAAATTCCTCAATATTACAATTGCTGGCAATCAGCATATCTTTGTTTAGGTTGGTCTACCCGTCTAGAAGCAAAGCCTATTCAAGTAACAAACGTTTCAGTGATTGATGATTGCTGGCACGCTGTACAAGTTCTACGCAACCGTTTAAATAGCTGGATACACTCTGAGTCTTTTCGTTCGATTCGGGAAAAATGGTTAGAAAAATTGCTGCCATCAGATGAGATTCGAGTTATTTTGCAAACAGAAGATGAGCTTTTGCAACGCTTACCTTGGCATTTCTGCGATCTCTTCGAGCGTTACCCTAAAGCAGAAATTGCCCTTAGCACTCCAGCTTACGAACGAGTCAAACAAGTTTCTCAACTCAAAAATAAAGTCACTATTCTTGCCATTCTTGGTGATAGTACAGGAATCGATACCCAAGCAGATCGGGCTTTGTTAGAAAAACTGCCTGGCGCAACTGTGCAATTTTTAGTTGAACCACAACGCCAAGAACTCAACAATCAATTATGGAGCCAAGGCTGGGATATTCTTTTTTTTGCAGGGCATAGTTCAAGTTTGGCGAATGGAGATGGTCGAATTTGTATCAATCAAACTGATAGCTTGTCGATTAGTGACTTAAAATATGCACTCAAAACTGCTGTAGCACACGGCTTAAAGTTAGCAATTTTTAATTCTTGTGATGGTTTAGGATTAGCTCGCGAACTGGCTAACTTATATATTCCGCAAGTGATTGTCATGCGGGAGCCAGTACCAGATAAAGTCGCGCACGAGTTTCTCAAGAATTTTTTGTATACTTTCGCGGGTGGTCAGTCTTTTTATTTATCAGTACGCGAAGCACGCGAGCGTTTACAAGGATTAGAAGATCAGTATCCTTGTGCAAGTTGGCTACCTGTGATTTATCAAAATCCTGCAGAGAACCCGCCGCTGTGGACAGCCCTATCAAATCAACTTGCTGTTGATCGCAGTAGAAATTACCAACATCCTCGGAGATCGCTCAAAAAAATAGGATTACAGCGCCTACGGACAATAATGCTGACGAGTATAGCTGTAACATCTGTCATTTGGGGAGTGCGCCATTTAGGAGCATTACAACCTTTTGAACTGAAAGCCTTCGATCAACTAATGCGATTGCGATCGCATGAAGGAACTGATCCGCGCTTATTGGTTGTCGCCATTACTGAAGACGATTTCAAAATACCAGAACAGAAAAATCGCACCGGATCGCTATCTGATTTAGCACTAGCACAACTTTTAGCAAAATTAGAGCAATATCAACCGCGAGCCATTGGTTTAGATATTTATCGCGAAGATGCCGTAAATCCTCAACAAGAAGATTTAGCAAAGTATATGCAACAGAGCGATCGCTTTATTGCTGTATGTAAAATTAGCGATCCAACTGCAACTGAAGATCCGAGTGTGGCACCACCGCCTGAAGTTCCCGAAGCACGTCAAGGATTTAGTGATGTTGTTCTTGACCCTGATGGTATTCTCCGCCGATATCTTGTCGCAGTCAATCCGCATCCTGCTTCCATTTGCGGCGCACCTTATGCATTTAGCACGCAACTTGCATTTCGTTACTTAGCGGCGAATGGGATTTTTCCTCAGTGGACACCTGAAGGACAATTACAGTTAGGTGATATTGTTTTACCGCGCTTGCACTCGCACACCGGAGGTTATCAAACAATTGATGCTGCAGGCTTTCAAATGCTGCTCAATTACAATTCTTACCAATCGCCAGAAAATATTGCGAGCAGAGTTACACTAACTGATGTTTTGCGGAATCGAGTTAGACCTGATGATGTTAAGAATAGGATCGTTTTGATTGGTGTGACTGCTCCTAGTGTTGGCGATTATTTTGCGACACCTTAT
Organism: Gloeocapsopsis sp. IPPAS B-1203; assembly: GCF_002749975.1. Taxonomy (NCBI): domain Bacteria; kingdom Bacillati; phylum Cyanobacteriota; class Cyanophyceae; order Chroococcidiopsidales; family Chroococcidiopsidaceae; genus Gloeocapsopsis; species Gloeocapsopsis sp. IPPAS B-1203. The sequence goes on from NZ_PEIG01000007.1 coordinate 192,718, forward strand.
AGTACCGGTGGAGGGACGTATCAAAAAATGGCTGGCGTGTTTATCCACGCTCAAATGGTCAGTCAACTACTCAGTGTTGTCAAAAATCAACGACCACTGTTGTGGGTGTTACCGCAGTGGGGCGAATTATTATGGATTTGGGGCTGGTCGATTTTGGGTGGCTTACTTGCTTGGCGCTACCGTTCAGTATTACATCTAGAGCTAGCATTAGCAATTACAGTTATTGTGCTGTCTGCGCTATGCTCTATGTTCTTTTTACTTCAAAGCTGTTGGGTGCCGCTTGTACCATCAGGGTTAGCATTAGTTGCGACTAGCGCTGGTGTTATCGTACAAAATACCTCTCAAAAACAGGGACAAAGTACAAAACTCTACTCAGGGAGTACTTAACATGAATTTTTACTGGCAGTGTTACAAATTTGCCCTGATTGGGTTAGCAGTTATTGGTGTATTCCCAGCAAAAGTATACTCTGTTCCCAAAATAAAGGTAGAACAACAGGTCATCGCCAGTGCCACAGGGCAACTTAACTTTACTCCGCCTCCACCTCCAGTGAATATTGGAATTCCAGGCGATCGCACTGGTGCAGGTAGACGTGGCTGTTTAGTTAACAACGATTCAGTAGATAATAAGCAACTCACAGCTTTAGTGCCAATAACCAAAGCCGCTACAGGTTTAGAGGTAGTATGGGGACTGACAACGGTTGAGCATCCCACCTTCTGGTTTTATGTACCTTATCGTGCTCAGGACGTCCATTCTGCTAGGTTTGTTTTACGCACAGCAGATAATCAACTTGTTTATCAAACTTCAGTTTCACTGCCAAATAAGCCTGGGGTTATTAGTTTGACTTTGCCTACAACGGTAGCATTAGAAGTCACAAATCAATATCACTGGTATTTCAACATTTATTGTGCCGAACGTAAGCCACCAACGGCTATTGTTCATGGCGGAATCCAAAGGCGTGCCATTACTCCCACCCTCGCTAGCCAATTAGCGCAAGCAACTCCACAACAACAAACACAGCTTTACTTTGCTAATGGATTTTGGTTTGATGCAGTAACGACACTAGGGCAGCTACACTACCACAATCCAAGTGATATGGCAATAGCAAAAAATTGGACTGATGTATTGCGCTTTGTTGGCTTAGATGCGATCGCTTCTGAACCCATTGCCTCATGTTGCGATCTCATGCAGCAAGTCAGAAGAGATTGATAAAGCTTGGCGAATAAATTCGCAGTTAAACAAACAAAGTCCACCTCCGTGGACTACATTAATGAGAGTGTAGCGGAGGCACACTTTGTTTGGGTAGCCCCGACTTCAGTCGGAGGGCATCTTATAGCCAATTTCCCACTAATACGTAGGCAGACCAATACATTGGATGAGCGTAATTAGGATTTTTTAATAGTGACAGTTGCGCTTGACGCAAAGCGGTAGCTTTATTAACTTGACTGCTTGCTAATTCGGCATAAAATTGACTCATTAATAAAGCTGTGGACTGGTCATCTACAGACCACAAAGATGCTAGCGTGCTGCGTGCTCCAGCTCTCACGGCAATTCCGGCAATACCTAAAGCTGCGCGTTTGTCGCCAGTTGCAGTTTCACAAGCGCTAAGAACCAGAAGTTCAATTGCGCTAGACGAGTTTTGAGTGCGATTGCGGAGTAAATCATTTAACTCATTAACATTGATTGGCTTATCCCATGCGAGAATAAAAGTCTGCTCAATGTTAGAACTAAATTGACCGTGAGTTGCCAAATGTACGACAGGAAATGACTGTGAGTTAACTTGCTTTTGTAGTGCTTGGCTAGTGAAATCTTGATTGAGTAATACTTGGCTGGAAACTTCAGATGTGATTTGCTCGATTTCGCTTTCAACGTAACTCAACCCTTCAAAACCATAACGAGGTTCACTGAGTCCCGCTGTTAAGGCTTGTAATCTTTGCTGCTGTAATGGCTGCGGGTCAATTAGTTGTAACCCTGGTGCTAGGGCAATACTATACTGTTCTATAAGATACTGCTGGCGCTGTGCGTCATATAATGCTGCCATAGGAATATTACGCAGCGAACCATCTAAAACAAAAACCAAAGTTTTGATATCACTCGCATTGAGTGCAGTTAGTTGAGGACGCACTAACCATTCATACACTTTCTGAGACAGTGCTTGCACTTCGGTGAAAGTATCTGGTTCAATCAGATTTTGTTGAAGTTGCTCTAGGGTAGTTTCAAACTCGGTTTGTGAAATATTAACGGTGTGATGGCGCAGTGGTTGCTGTGGTAGTTTGATAATGACTTCGAGGCGATCTCGTAAAATAATTGGATAGATCGCGGCTGCGGTTTGATCTTGCTCGTCTACAATTTGATCGATCTGACGATTTGCATCTAAACACGCTGCACGGAAAAAGTTATTTAGCTCTGCTAATTGCAGCGATTCGATTGTTTGACGGGCTTTTTGCAAGTTCTGTTGACTTGGTTGAGTTCCGTTCGATTGCAGTAGTAAACTGACAAGTTCGCGATAAACAGGTTCAACTTCTTCTTGAAAAGAAAACTGAACGTCAGGGTTAATTGCCACTAAATCGTAGCGGAGAGTTTGCAGTGATTGCACTGAATCATCGTAAGCGGCGATCGCTTTTTCTGTATTGCCTTGAGCTTGCAATAGACGTCCGAGTTGCCATTGCCAACGATAGGAAATATCTAATGCATTAATTCCTTGGGCTAATACGAGTGCTTGTTGCGTTAATTCTTGCGCACTTGTCCACTGTTGAGTTTGTTCGTACAATCCTCCCAAGTTTCCTAAAGCATAGCTTATGGCGCGTGGATCTTGGAGGTGTTTTGCTTCTTGTACGGCGGTAGCGAGGAGTTTGCCAATCTCCAACCATGAAGGAATCGCTATTTGGGATTTTTGAGGCTGCGCTTGGTGCAAGCGCATCAAGTTTTGTGCCAAGGTAATGCGAGCATAAACTTTTGTCTGACTTGTCGGTAAGTTTGCTAGGTGAGAATTAATTTGAGGCAATAACGCTTGTGCTGTGTTGAGATCGCCTGTTTCGAGTAATAAGCTGAGTTGATTGAGTTGTGCTTGCAGTTGTGTGCTTGCTGTAGACGATACACTCGCAGCTTGTTGATAGTAGGTTAATGCAGCTTGTGGGTTTTGCTGCAATCGCACAGTGTTCCCCAAACTTGTTAATGTTGCGGCAATTTCTTCTGGCGATCGCAATTCTTGAGCTAATTTAAGACTTTGTTGCAGTACTTGCTGTGATTGACTGAGATTTCCCACAACACGCAGCGCATTCCCCAAACTACGTAACCCAGTAACTTTAATTGCAGTTGGCTGTTGTTGTAGAGTTTGATTCGCTTGGTTGAGTGTCGTTATTGCACGGCGGTATAGCCCTAAAGCTTGCTGTGCTTGGGCTTGATTAATTAGGCTACGTGTAACGCCAACGCTATCTGCTGCTTTGGTATATGCTGCAGTTGCTTTTTGCCAGCTGTTCAGTGCTTGTTCAGCTTGTCCTTGAGCAAATTGCAAACTTCCTTGATTATTCCATGCTTGGGCGAGAACTTGTGCCTGTTGGGGGTTTGTTGCAGAAGTTGATAACAGTTTTAGACTCGTGGCGATCGCCTGATTCGCTTGCGACCAATTTCCTAATTGTTGATACGCTAAAGCAAGATTGCTCAACGCCATTGCTTGATTTAAGCTGTCATCACGCTGTTGATAAACTTTTGCGGCTTGCTGCCAAACTACTGCGGCTTGCGCATATTGTCCAGTTGTGTAAAGTTCTCTTCCCTGCTGAATCGATTCAGAAGTAGAGCTACTGAATGATACATCTGCTACCCGCGCCCAAGCTGGCGATCCTCCACACCAAACGAGAAAAGCAACACCCAACGCTAAAATGGGCTGGCGACTACGGAAAAATACACGCCGTTCTCTTGCCATGTTCTTCGCTCCGATGTGATATCAACTAAAGGAATGCCCCAGTCAATGCGGGCGGTGAGATTATTACCTACTTGCAAGCGTAAGCCAAGTCCGACCGAAACTAACGTACTAGTATCAGGATTGGCGTCTTCAGCGTTCCAACTCGTGCCAATGTCTACAAACGGAGTCAATTGTAAAAGTCCTTGCCATTCGGGAATGCGCGAAATGGGTACACGCAACTCTACGGAAGCAAACGCACCGTTATCAGTTAACAAAGCATCTTGACGATAACCACGAACACTGTCAAATCCACCTAAACTAAAGCGTTCTACTGGAACCAAGGATTGATCTGCCAGTTGTACGTCACCGCGCACCAAAAGTAAAGTATCAGGAGCTAAAAGACGCACCCATTGAGCTTGTCCCCGCCAAGAGAAAAATCGACTATCAGGAGCATCATCGTTAATTGTGGCATCAAAGGCACCGATACCTACACTAAATTGCGATCGCGCTGCAATGACTTCGCGACTACCACGCTGCGTCCATTCTTGAAAAAAGCGTAGAGCAGAAATACGTGTACGTCCTTCGTCATCTGCCCCAGGAGAGAGTTCTGATAAAGGAACGCCAAATTCTTCGAGGACACTTGATGCAAGATTACTTTCTCGGCGAGATGCGGTTAATCCAAGAACGAATTCTGCTGAAGGACTTTGACTGATTGGTTGGCGAAATGTTAAGTCGTAGTAGCGCGAATACGAGTCAATTTCTAAAAAATCAAATGGCGGCTCGATAACACTGCTATCTGCTGCGCCTACATTTAAGCCGATAGTGCCGTTGCGTGGATTGATTGGTAGTGCATAGCTAACATCAAATGTATTGCTACCGTCGGTATTGTTATATCCAACACTAATGCTGTCACCAAATCCGAGGAGATTTGCTTCATTGATTTGTCCGCCACGCCGAAAGCTACCGACACTAGGCGATCGCCTGTTGTCTCCAATCACTTGTATATTAAATGTTCGGGCTTCCTGTACTTGGATATCGAGGACATTCGTTCCAGGGCGCGAACCTGCGGATAATTCAGCAGATAAATTTTGAATGCGCGGATCGAGTTGCAAGAGTTGCAGTGCTTCTAAGAGGCGTTGTTGATTTAAAGGTGCATCCGTACGAACAGCAATGCGCGATCGCACGTAATTCGGGTTAAGACGTTGCGTACCTGTAATGTTAATTGCTTCTAACTCGCCTTCGACTACCTGAATTGTCACGACTCCTTCTTGGAGTGTCTGCGGTGGAATTAAAGCGCCTGAAGTGATGTAGCCGCGATCGATGTAGAGTTGAGTAACTGCCGAACGTGCTTGCAAAAGTTCTGCAAATGAAATTGGACGATTTGTAAATGGTGCTAGTAACTGCGCAAATTCTGCTGCACTAAATACTGTACTACCGACAACATCAAATCTCTTAATAACAACGGTATCAAGTATTCCTGGTAAAGGTGTTGGTGGTGATGGTGCTATAGATGGTGGCTGTAGTAACTCTTCTGGCGGTGGTAAGGGTTCAGTCGGTGGTTGTGGTGGTGGTGTCGGGCTTGGTGGCGGAATGACATCCTGAGGAGGTGGTAGCGGAATTGCTTGGGCAAGATCGATTTCTGCTGCTGATGTCGCAGCAATCTGAGTGTTGATAACAAGTAACACAAGCCCACTCAGCGAAAATTGTAGGCGGCGAACAAGTTTATGGTGCATTGCAAGCAACAGCCGTAGACAAAGGATTATGAGTTGTAGCAGTTGGCACTTGTGCCATCAGTACTACTTCGCCATTGGAGCCTATCATCCATCCCTGTGCTTCTACAAGAGATTTTGGCTGAGAATTGTTAAGGTCACTTGCAACAGTATTTAATGTTGGAGATGCTTGAGTCTGTATAGGAGTGCCTAAATCTGCTAACACGGAATTTGCATTAATTGCTTCGCTAGGAGTTGGTGGTAATCCACCGCGCCCAGTAATGATAAATTCACTTGTGTTTGTCGCAATGCTTGTATCCGCAGCGCATCCTTGTGCAACTAGGTTACTGACATCTACAGGCTGTTCTGGTAAGGAAACTAAACCGCGACTTGGTTCATCATCTAAAACAACAATTTCGACAACGCCGTCAACTCCTTGTGCGGAACTTGCAGAGATCACACTATCAGGAGAAAGAAAGAAGCCTTGCGTTGCAATGCGGATATTTCCACCACTTCCTGTAAAGGCGTTAGCAGTTACAGCACTATTTCTAGTAGCAAAAAATAATTCTGTACTGATATCAATATTACCACCATCACCACCAGCATTTGCCGTACCAGCGGTAGCTGTAATACTACTATTGTCGCGTAAAGCAACATTGCTTCCTTGAAGTGAAATTTGTCCGCCTGCGCCTTGGGTAGTTGCAGTAGAAATTGTGCCTTGATTGTCGAGGAATATTGAAGGTGCAGTTACTTTAATTTGTCCCGCATCGGCGATCGCATCTCCCCGAACTCTTGCTAAGAAACCACTCGCTGCACCATCATTATCGACGCGATCGGGTGTTTGTTGCAGTCTGTCATTGTAAGTGCGATCGCTTCCCGAAATATTGACACTATTTGCTGCATTAACTGTAATATTACCTGCCATACCTTGATTAAAGGCAGTCGTTAAAATTTGTCCGCCATTCGTAGCAGCAACGTTTGCTGCATTGACTGTGATATCTCCTCCAGGTGCAATACCGCGAGTCCGCGCACTGATAACTGCACCATCGAGAATGTTTAAATTGCCTGTATTGACTTGAATATTCCCACCACGTCCGGTAGCATTTGTGTCGGTGAAGGCGAATAAACCGCTAGAAGTTGTACTAGGGATGTCTCTTGATAGTGTTATTGCATTAGGGTTAGCGCTACTCAGCGTGACGAATTCAGAAGCATTTATAAAAATATTGCCTGCATTGCCAACACCATTTGTACTCGTACTAATACTTCCACCATCAGTAATGTTTAAACTTCTAGCATTGATTTGAGTATTTCCTGCATCTCCTAATCCTATAGTGTCGTTGTAGACAACACTATTTGCTAAAGAAACTGTATTTGCTGTAATATTTATGTTGCCGGCGCGTCCTGCTTCGTCAGTAGTATTAGAAGATATACTTGCGCCATCAGTTAGAGAAAGTGTATTGGTTTGGATATTAACTTCACCGCCACGACTAGCAAAAACAGAGGCTGCGGTTCCAATAAAACTTTCATTTCCTGCTAAGGAAACGGAGTTATTAACATTTATGTATACGTTACCTGCTGCGCTTCCTGGTGTAGTAGCTTGAGCATTTAGACTACCACCATTTTCCAGCAGGAGAGAATCTGCATTAATTTGAATGTCTCCTCCATCTCCTTGCGCAGAACCCAGCAGTGATGTATAAATACCTGCATTATTTGCGATCGCTACATCCTTTGCTTCAATTAATACTGTTCCAGCATTACCGTTCGCACGTGAATTAACTGTGGAATTAATATTAGAAAATTCGTCTAATAAAAGCGATCCTGCCTTTATTTGAATGTCACCAGCGTTACCTACTGTACCTGGTTGTACTTCGTTAGTAAGTGTAGCCCTTATAATTTCTATACCTTCTGTAGCATTTAAACTAATATTTCCTAGTTGAGTATTAGTTCCTTCAAAGTCTGCTCTAACACCTGCTTGAATATAACTTTGAGCAATATTTATGTTTTTAGCATTGATAGCAATGCTACCGCTACCATCTCCAGCCACACTAGCAATTATACCCTGACTAATTGATACATCACCTCTCTCTATATTTGTCGGAAAACTCAAGCTCAAATTCTTACCATTAATATTATTCAATCTTACTGCTCCTACACCTAAAACTCCTCCTAATTCAAGTCGCCCGCTAGGTGCAACTAAATGTTCTATATTCAAATCCCCAACTACATTAATATTGCCACCTAATAACAGCAAGCTTTGAGCATCAGGAAGAAAAATTAGTCCATCATTAAGTTCTATCCTGGGCGGAGGTGATGTTATTTGATTAAATAAAAACGCTGAAGGATTTACAGTCAGTAATTCTGCGTTATTAGCAGGATTAACATTAAAGCTCCCTTGACCGTTAAACTGAATTGCATTAGCAGTAGTAGCAACAAAAGAACCACTAACATTAACAAAAGCAGTAGGACCAAAAATAATTCCGTTTGGATTAATTAAAAATAAATTAGCATCTCCTACAACATCTAACGTTCCCAAGATATTAGAAGAATTTCCACCAGTTACGCGGGTGATAATATTAGTTACCCCTGGATCGCTAAAAGTAACTTGTTGGTCTGAATTAATATTAAATTGAGAAAAGCTATGAAAAAGATTTTCTCCGGCTTGAGTTCCACCTGTAATTTCACACACTGTGGCACAAGCTGCAGGTGCCGTTGGTGTTGTACCATCAGGAATAATTTGTGCTTGAACTGAGTTAGGTAAAATCCCTAAAAAAAGATTTCCGAAAATCCAAAAAAGATTGATATTATGCTTCATAAGTAAAGACCTATTTTTTTCAGTCTTTTAAGATATTTTGAATTTAAATAACTAAAATTTAGGTTTAATACACAAAGCTTGCTTTAATGATTAAACCATATTAATAGAAAAAACGAGCTGTAAAACGAACTATCTCTAGATGTATTGCAACTCGTCTCTATTTTTTAAGATTGTTTAAGAGTTACACTATATTACAAGTTAATGTGTAAGTTGCACTGGAAATTGGAAAATGCAACGTTTTAGAACCTGCTGTGATGTGCAGATTTTGATTATTGCTCAGTATAGTTCCTGTTCTAGTTTTTACTGAAAGTGTAACTGTACTTGTAGCACTAAAAGATCGATGTACACCTATGCTTACTGCTACACCTGCGGTCATCCCACTCGGACCCCACACTGGGTTAGGTGGTGCTTGAAAGTTTAGTGTGACTGTACCTAGTGAACTATTACATTTCAGCGTTTGAAATGTTACTGTAGCCATTACAAGTAGTTCCTTATAAATATTTATACTTAATTCAGCAAGAAAACAGGGATTTCTCCCTGCATTGCCGTCATAATTAATCTCAATGCAACTACATTGTATTTCGGAAAAATTTAGTATTTTTTTGATCAAAAATAGTTCTTATGTAGTCTCAAGCTCAAGCAGAGTAAGGATGAGCAAGAAATTAACTAATTTGGTTTGTTAGAGCTTTTCTATATTTAAAACATGAAAGCTTTAAATTTATAAAGATTAAAAAAAACTTGATAAAAAGAAAATAAAGCAACACAAATTATGCCTACGTTCATAGGTGTATAAACTTGTAATTGCACATTCAGTCTGCGAAGGCAGACTTTGTTTATGTAGCTGCGACTTTAGTCGCCAAGCCAACCCAATTAATTATCGCGATGATTATTACTGTAGCGAATCCTCGCGCCTGCCCACTGTAACTTTTCACGCAATGTTTGATAGTACGAATAATTTTCTCGTAAAATAATAAACTTGGCACGATATTCCGCCATACGGATATCAACTCTTTGACCAGGCCAAATCGAAGTTCCCAGGACACTATCAGTCCATAACTTTGTATTCAACTCATAGTCTGCCAAGGGCCAAATACTAACAACTGAACCCGCAGGTAATACTATCGGACGACTCGAAAGACTCATCGGGCAAATCGGAGTAACCGTAATCGCCTGCATTCCATCATGCACAATTGGACCATTTGCCGCCACGGTGTATGCTGTAGAACCTGTAGGTGTAGCGATAATCAATCCATCACCTTGGTATTGATCAACAACCTCGCCATCAATTTCCATTTCCAGGATCGAAGTAATCATCCGATCCGCCGATGCGGGTTTGACACAAATTTCATTCAGGGCGAGAAAGCGATCGCTGACAGGATCGAGATTGCTACTATTTCCCTCAAACACTTGGGCTTGTAGCATCATCCGCCGCTGAATCGCATAGAAATCAGAGGCTAACCGATCAAATACCTGTTCTGAATCTTTAAATATTTCAAACGACTCAGTTAAAAACCCTAAATTCCCGCCGACATTCACCGCCAAAATGGGAATACGATCTGCTGCTAAATTTCTCGCCGCTGATAAAGCTGTACCATCTCCTCCAAGTACCAAAGCCATATCAATCGGCTGTGTTGACGATGCCAAAAATACTGGGTATGGATTATCTTGCGGTCCACTAGGTCCCATAAGGACGCGACAGTTGCGACTTTCCAACTGCCGCGCACACTTTTCTGCCCAGCTTTTACTTAATGAATCTCCGGCTTTGTGAGCAATGATAACTTGATTAAGCTGCACGCACTTACCACTTCAAGAGGTTAAATTGCTCCATATCTACAGTATCGCGGTTGCGATAGATTGCTAAGATAATTGCCAATCCTACAGCAGCTTCGGCAGCAGCAACAGTAATTACAAATACTGTAAACACCTGACCTTTAATTTCTAGTGGATCTAAATAACTAGAAAATGCCATTAAATTAAGATTTACCGCATTTAGCAGCAATTCAATTGACATTAATACTCGAACGGCGTTACGGCTAGTAATTAGGCCGTAAATTCCGATACAGAATAAAGCCGCAGCTAGCAAGAGAAAGTACTGAAGTTGCATTCTTAATCTATCCTCAAAATCGTACACAAAAGCCTGCGATCGCAGGCTAAACTCGCAAGTTATGTAAGTCTACTCACTGCGACGATTATCGTCTAAATTACTTGTTTTATCACTAGAAATTCCGACTAGCTCGCGAGGGCGTTCTGGTAAGGTTAATACAGGTTGCTGCTGCTTGTCAGGCGTCATAACTTGGTCAGGCAAAAATTCGCGCCGCGCTAAAATGATCGCTCCAACCATTGCCATTAATAGTAGAACGGATGCTAGCTCGAAAGGCAACAAAAAGTCACTGAAGAAGTGTTGACCAATTAAAACAATTGTAGTGTCGCTGGAAACTGACTCAGTAGAATATGCCCAAGGCGTAACCAGAACCATCGTACTTAACAAAACAAACAGTCCAGCACTGACGATCGCTGTCATTGTCGGACGCACCCAAGCATTCGGCAAAGGTTTAAAGTCTTCGCGCTTATTCACCAACATAATGGCAAACAAAATCAGCACGTTGACCGCCCCAACATAAATCAAGATCTGGGCTGTTGCCACAAAGTCAGCATTCAGCAGCAAATAAATTCCTGAAATACTGACAAAAACGCCTGCCAGCAAAAAGGCAGAGTAGACAATATTAGAAAATAGCACAACACCAAGGGCTGAACCAATCATCATGGCAGCCAAGATGGCGAACGAAACAAGTTGTACTCCTTCAGCTAAATTCACCGCTTTTTGTCCTTTGTTAGTTGCTAATTGCTAATTGCTAGAGGTTTACGACTCCAATAACAATTAACGCTCCTCACCCACTTATTAAAAAATACTATTCCTGCTGTTCTACGAGTTCTTCTGGATGTAATCCAGCACCACGGGTATTTGCAGGTAGATCGTGGGGTGATGTAACACCTTTGGGTAGGTAAACCAATTCGCGTAATGGTGTCACCATGGGGTCATCTGTCACTTTGTAGGGTAAACGTCCCAGCGCTACGTTGTCGTAGTTTAATTGATGGCGATCGTACGTACACAAGTCGTATTCTTCTGTCATTGACAGACAGTTTGTTGGACAGTACTCTACACAGTTACCACAAAAGATACAAACACCAAAATCGATGCTGTAGTGCTTCAGTTTTTTCTTTTTACTAGCTTTGTCAAATTCCCAGTCAACGACAGGTAAATTAATTGGGCAAACCCGCACGCAGACTTCGCAAGAAATACACTTATCAAATTCAAAGTGAATGCGACCTCGGAAGCGTTCAGAAGGAATTAGTTTTTCGTAGGGGTACTGTACAGTAACTGGTCTACGCCGCATATGATCGAAGGTGACAGACAATCCTTGACCAATATATCGCCCAGCCTGCACCGCCTCTTTCGCGTAATCACCGACTTGTTTGAGGAACTTTATCATGGTGTGTCTCTCTCTTTATGTAGCTGTTAGCAATGGGCTAATTGCTATCCACCAAAGGCAGCGGGAAAGGCAAGCTTCAATGCTGCTGTTAATAGTAGGTTTGCTAAACTGACGGGGAGTAAAAACTTCCATCCTAAATCTAGCAACTGGTCAATTCGTACTCTGGGTACAGTCCAACGCAATAAGATTGCTGTAAACACGAGAAAGTAGGCTTTGAGTACGGTCATGGTAATGCCTAGTGAGGCATCTGCTATTTCTAACCAAGGACTTGTTTCGCTGATACCCAACCAACCAGCCAGTAACTCGATGGGGATAGGAGATTCCCAACCCCCTAAATATAAAACTGTGACAAGGAGCGCTGATAGTACCAAGTTGACATAGGATGCGACATAGTACAGCGCAAATTTCATCCCTGCATATTCAGTTTGATATCCTGCAACAAGTTCTTCTTCTGCTTCTGGTAGGTCAAAGGGCATTCTTTCGCATTCTGCTAATGCTGAGATCCAGAAGATGAGAAAACCTATTGGCTGTCTCCAGACGTTCCAACCAAAAATGCCATAGCCTGATTGCTGTTCGACAATATCAATGCTACTCAGGCTATTCGACATCATCACTACAGCTAAGACTGCGAGTGCTAAAGGAATTTCATAGCTAATTGACTGTGCAGCTGCCCTTAAGCCTCCTAGCAGTGAGTACTTATTGTTTGAAGCATAACCAGACATTAACAATCCAATTGGTTGCACGCTGGACAAGGCAATCCACAAAAATACTCCAGTAGCAACGTTTGTCACTGCCAGATTTTCACCAAACGGCACGATTAGATACGACAAAAAGACTGGTAGGACGACAATGATTGGTCCTAAAGTAAATAGCCAAGGATCGGACTTTGCTGGAATAATGTCTTCTTTAAAGACGAACTTGATACCATCGGCAACAGGAGACAGTAAGCCAAATGGTCCCATAAATTCTGGACCAATCCGCTGCTGGGCGGCGGCTGAAATTTTCCGTTCTTGCCAAATGGTAACTAGTACTCCTACAGTCGCGCCAATTAACATTAGTACCATTGGGACTGGCATCCAAACAGCTTTGGCTGCACCTGCTGGTAGCCCTAAGTCGATCAGCGATTTAATGAAACTTCCTTGGAGGTCAATTCCTGTACTCATGTTTTCTTTGGTGAAGTTGTCGCATGATGGCGATCGCCATCTCCGCTGTAATTAATATTTGTAAATTCATCCCCTATTTTCATTCAGGGTCTATCTCTATTGTGAAGATATTTTTACCTTTCACTGCTTAGTATATCGCTGTCTGGTCAGCTCCAAAAAACCTTCACTGAGAAATTCTACTTATACCTGTGTTTAGGTTTGCTGTCTTTGAAAGGGGTCGGAGGTCAGGGGTCGGAGGTCAGGGAGTTATGAGTTCTCAGTTTTGAGTTATGAGTTAAGAAAACTCTGTTTAATTCAAAACTCAAAACTCAAAATTCAAAACTAAATTTTCACCGTTGCTCAACAGGCGTATACGAAACGTCGTGATGACCTGTATACACTTGAGTAGGTCGAAAAATGCGGTTTTCAGCGATTTGCTCTTTCCAGTGGGCTAACCAACCGGCGACGCGGGCGATCGCAAATACTGGCGTAAATAAGTCGGTAGGAATTCCCATCTTCCTATACACTAAACCAGAGTAAAAGTCAACATTAGGGTAAATTCCTTTGTGACCTAACTTTTCGGCGATCGCGCGTTCTAATTCAACGGCAATATCGTAGTATTTGTCGTAGCCGAACTTATCAAACATCTGCTCAGCTAGCTTTTGCAAGATTGTTGCTCTGGGGTCTTTGACTTTGTAAACGCGATGTCCAAAGCCCATAATTTTTGCTTTACGTTGCAACCGATCTTCTAGATAGGAGCCGACATTTTCTACTGAGCCAATTTCTTCAAGCATCCCGATAACTTCTTCATTGGCACCACCATGTAATGGTCCGCCTAGCGTTCCTACTGCGGAAGCAACAACTGCGTAAGGATCTGTCAGTGTAGAAGCGGTGACTCGTGCCGAGAATGTTGAAGCATTCATAGTATGTTCGGCATGAAGTGTCAAGCAAACATCAAAAATCCGCGCCATTAATGGGTCGGGTTCGCGTTCGCTGAGCATATAAAGAAAGTTGGCAGAATAGTCCAAATCGTCGCGCGGGCGTACTGGATCGTTGCCTTTACGCATCAACTGAAATGCCGCAACCATTGTGGGAATTGTAGCGAGTAGTCGGACGACCGCGTCTCGAATATAAACAGGATTATCTAAGTCGCGGCGCGAATAAAATAAACCAAGTGCTGCGGCAGAAGCTTGCAACGCATCCATGGGATGACCACTTTCAGGGAAACTTTTCATCATGTCCCGAATGCGGTATTTAATTCTTCGGTGGTAGCGAACTTCGTGTTCAAACTCTATCAATTCGTCCTTGGTGGGTAGCTTACCCCAAATGAGAAGATAAGCTGTTTCCAAAAAGGTACTATTTTCCGCAAGGTCTTCAATGCGGATACCACGATACTCTAGTATTCCCTCTTGTCCATTAACAAAGCTAATACTAGATTGGGCGGCAGGAATGCCTTCTAAACCTGGCTTAAATTCGCAGACGGACATGGCTCACCAGCTGCTTGCTTGTTAGTACAATACTCTACGCTAACTTACCAGAAACTGGTGTTGTGTCGCTCTTTTTACCAGAAATAACTGTAAAGCTGGTCACAACAAAAATTTGGGTGCAGTTAACCAAAATAACTGGCTTTGACCAATCGGTGAATCTGCTTCTGGTAGCGCTATTCCAATGATACCTGCTTTTTTCAGTACTAGTTTGGCACGATCTTCTCCCCAAACAAGAATTTCTGCCCACTGCCCTAGATTTGGTTGATGACCGACGAGAGCTAATTGTGTTTGTTGAGAGTATTGTTGCTCTTTGAACCAATCTAACCAATCATAGATACTGCCATTAGGCGCTAAGTGGGCAGATTCACTTATGTTGCGACTGAGTTTACAATCATGCAAAATTTTTGCAGTTTGCTGCGATCGCACTAAAGGACTGGTTAACAAAACATCAAACCGTATGCCCAAATCATACAAGCGCTGGGCAACTTGACGTGTTTTATTGTGCCCTTTGTCGGTGAGCGATCGCTCTTCGTCAGCAAGACCTATTTCTCTCTCTTGTGCAATGCCGTGTCGAATGAGATAAAGTTCCACTACCGTTGCCAAGTAAATTTTCAAGCACAGGCAATCTTGCCTATCTCACTTTACTCTGTTTGAATTGGATTATCTCTAGGATTGACTAAGCGCAAGAGCTTTTGCTTAATTTGGGTATCAAACACTTCCCACTTTTTCTTGGCATAGTCTGAAGTTTCGATATAACCCGACAGAAAACCGATCGGAATTTCAAAACCACCAGCACTGGTGCGCCCACCACCAAAAAAGCGCCCGTGACTGTCTTGTCCAAATGCTTCCTTGATAAATTCATCAGGATCGAGTGTCAGTTTTGTCGTTCGTAACGAGCCAATCACAACTTCGAGTTCTTCGTCTTCGTCGTGAACAATTCCGTAGACTACTGCGGTGTGGACGTTTTCTTCTGTCACTAAAAAGTCTGCTGCTTGGGGAATGGCATCGCGGTCGTCGTAACGTAAGTATCCTACACCAGCAATTGAGAAGTTATTTTGCACCATGCGATTTTTCAGCGATCGCTCTATGACATCCATCACTCGTTTAGAGCGATTTGCTTGTAAGATGGCATTGAGCAACTGCGCATCATAAAATCGACTCAAATATGCAGCTGCTAAGAAATCATCTTCTTGGGCTTGCATCAATCGATCTGTATCTGAGCGCAAGCCATGCATGAGGGCGGTTGCACACTTAATATGCTGTGCCACGCTACTATCTAACTTAAGTAATCCCGCTTGCAAATACTGCGTAAAGATGGTTGCTGTGGCGCGAACTGTTGGACGTAAATCTGTAAATTCGGCTTTTAAATCGCCTTGTAAGCTGTGATGGTCAACAACTGCTGCGATCGGGATTCCACTTTCTTGAATAACTGATAGTAACTGGCTGGTTGTTCCCTGGTTGTCTATCAGCGCACATCCTGTATACATTGACAAGTCTTTACTTTTAGCTGCTTGCAATGTCCAACGTTGTGCTGGTAAGCCTGTCAGTTTAACTAATGCAATGTTTTCTTGATGACTGAGTGTACCTGCATAGACAATATCGCATTGGATTTCATATTCTTGAGCAATTAATTGATAAGTCCAAGCACTAGAAAGTGCATCTGGATCAGGAAAATCTTGCAAAATGACAAGCTGACGTTCCTGCCTATGTTGCTCAAATACTTGCCGCAAAGCTTCTGCTTTTTGCATAACTACTGAGTTACTTCTCTGGGCTGGATAGCCCAGTTCACTCATTGCAATTGAAGATGTGTCAGGAGCAGGTAATTCCACCGATGCGATTAAATGAGGGTCTTCTTTCGGCTCTGTCTGAGAATACGAATTATTTAACGCGTGAGACGAATTCAAATTCATAAATTGAATTGCTGTGAGTGTGAGGCGCGAACTGCAGTCAACAGCCTTCTGATATTCAAGTGGCTATCGAAGCTTCACACTACAATTGTCGCAAAAATCCTTGAGTGCGACACTAATTCTTTCAGCCTATCTCTAAGTGCAGGTAAATTTTGTATTTAAAGTTGCGGTTAGTTTAAATTACTGATGACTTTTTTGCATTTAAGCAAGTAATGATTAAATACATTACCATTTGGTAATGCTTCAAGCTGCTTTGACAAACAACCTATAGTGTCAAAATTCGCGATTATTAAAGTAACTTGTTTTAAAGACCGATAATGTATTTTTGCCATTCATCGTGTAGCCCACTTTTAAGGTGCTTGCTAACTTCAAAATACAAGCTACTGTAAGGTTTACGCGGAAGATGATGAAGATGCATATGCGCTTCTAGAGGAGTACGATTACCTTTTTTGACGTTACATCGAACACACGCCGTCACTATGTTTTCCCAAGCATCACCACCGCCTCGCGATCGCGGAACAACATGATCGAGAGTGAGATCGTCGCCTGCATAACCGCAGTATTGACAGGTATGACTATCACGGTGAAGAATGTTACGGCGAGTCAAAGGAATTTCCTTGTAAGGAACTCGCACGTAGTGACGCAGCCGGATCACGGTTGGCAAGGGAAAGTCAGCATAAAGATGCTTACCATTGTGTTCTACTTGCTCAGCTTTGCCTTTGATTAACAAAACAACTGCTCGCCGCCAGCTCGTAATATTGAGCGGTTCGTAAGAGGCGTTCAGGACTAGAACCTTAGCCATTGATGGTCGCTCAAGCCAATATTTTTTACAGATAGTAACACAACTATGCTGTACAATGCAGCCCTTGGCTGCAAATCAAGTCAATATCGCTACAGCTACTCTGCCCACATTTACCCACTATAGAGTCGCTTGATAGCAAAACAGTATCAGTTGATGTAACACTTGTGTTAATGAGGTTTTGAAAGCTAAACTGCCTAATCAAATTAGCCGTTGAAGTTGCAGCTAACTGCCAAATGCTGAACGCTAATTGCTTTAATGTGAGTGTAGAGGAGCAAGCCATGACTTTGAGTTGGCAACAACCGATCGCAACAATGCGATGCGATCGCGCTTGGGTAGAAATTAGTTTAGCAGCGTTAGCATATAATATTCGTCAGCTGAAGCATTTACTCTCTTCAAGAACTCAACTGATGGCAGTAGTTAAGGCAGATGCTTATGGTCACGGTGCTGTTATGGTAGCTGAGACAGTGTTGCAAGCTGGAGCTAGCTGGTTAGGTGTGGCAACTGTGCCAGAAGGTATTGAATTAAGAGAAGCCGGAATCACTGCCCCTATTTTGATTTTAGGAGCGACGCATACTCCAGAACAAATTAAAGCGATCGCTCATTGGCAACTTCAGCCGACATTGTGTAACTTCAAGCAAGCCCTCGTGTTTGCCGAAACTTTAACAGCAATGCAAAGCGCAGTCTTACCTGTACATTTAAAACTTGATACGGGAATGTCACGATTAGGACCTCCTTGGCAACAAGCTGTAGAGTTTGTGCAGTTAATTGCGCGATTGCCTAACTTAAAGATTGCCAGTATTTATTCGCATTTGGCAACTGCAGAAAGCCCTGACCAAACTATCTTAAGACAGCAACAACGAAACTTTGAGCAAGCGATCGCTCAAATTAAGGACGCAAAATTGCTTTTTCAAAACGAGCAAACACAACCCGCATTACATTTGGCAAACTCAGCTGCGACCCTTACTGCTCCAGATTTACACTATGACATGGTTCGTGTTGGGCTAGCAATGTATGGGCTTTATCCAGCTTGGCATTTAGCTCCAATTGACCTGAAGCCTGTGATGCAAGTCAAAGCACGAATAACGCAAGTAAAAACAATTCCTGCGGGAACTGGAGTGAGTTACGGTCATAAATTTATGAGCGATCGCCCCACTCAACTTGCTGTAGTAGGAATTGGCTATGCTGACGGAGTACCTCGCAATTTATCTAATCAAATGACTGTTTTAGTTCGAGGTCAGCGCGTACCCCAAATTGGTGCGATTACGATGGATCAACTGATGTTGGATGTTAGTGCGATCATTGATGTTCAAGAAGGAGAAGTTGTGACGCTACTGGGTGAAGATGGTACTGAAAAAATCTCAGCTGACGACTGGGCAACTCAATTAAATACAATTTCGTGGGAAATCCTTTGTAGTTTCAAACACCGACTACCACGCGTTGCCATAGCAGAGGTCAGGGGTTAGGTGTCACACAGGAGTAACATTATTTAGCTCAATAGTTCTGAGCCTGCAAAATGTCCTAACCATATTGACCACATTGCTAGACAAACAAAGTCCACCTGCGTGGACTCACTTGTAAAACTAATGCTGCAGTGTGAGAGAGCGCGTCACACTTAGCTTTGAATAACCCTAACTTCAGTTAGAGAACATTTGCTAATCTACAAAGTCTGCTGGTAGATCAGACGGTGCTTCATCTGCGGCAATCGGGCGGCTACCATCGATATTTAACCGACCTTTTACTTCAAAGTTATCTGCTGCAATGGGTCGCTCTCCATCCATATACACGGTATTCCGCACTTTAAGATGACTCGGATCGATGGGACGTTTGCCGTCAATATTGAGCGTTGCCTGTTCGCTAAATTCATTTGCAGCGATAGGACGTTCCCCATCTTCTTGGTAGGTATCTGTGACAACGAACTGATTTGCTGTGACAGGACGTTCTCCGTCATCAATAATTTTGCCTTGAATTTCTAAGTCACTTGAGTCAACAGGACGACTATGTGAGTCACCTGCTTTGTGAGTTTTATCTTTTGCCATTTGGATCAATTAGTCCTTTTTAACGTACTTGCCTAAGCATTTTGAATCGACGAAAGCTTGTAAGTTTCTCTGTGAGTCAACGCATATTGCCTTTTAGCTATTTTTATGCTTTGTTGGAGTCATCAGCTTGTAATACATTCCTGACTCTGGCGTTGGCGGAAAAGGTTCTCCTTTAGTTGCAGTGACTTCTTGTCCTTTGTTGCCACCACGAGGTCCTGTCAGTTCGTATAAGCCGCTTTCTGGCACTATTTCTCCTGGTTTATACAATATGCTACTAGAATTTGAATTGTCTGTTGCGGCTACAGACGTTTTGTACTGAAGACGAAATTGGCGTTCAATCGAAAAGCCAGGAAGAAAGCCTCCATGATAGCGAACTTCTTCAAGCCTACCGAATGAACCTTTGATTTGCGTAACAGGAGAAAGTAGTTGTTTGTTTTTCTGACTCCATGTGACTAAACAGCTATCAATCTTCTCTTGAAACTCTAATGCTAAAATCGTGGCATCATCAGCACCGATGTGGCTGTCTACAATAATAGTAAACTTCAGAGAAATTAATGATGCAGTTTGTAATTCTGGCGATCGCGCCTCAGAATTAACATCAGTAGAGGATTCTTCAGGATGAAAAACAAACTGCGAACGAAAGTGAGCAAACTCTTCTGTTGCTAGCTGGTGATGTAGATACGGCAGTAATCCTTGTTCAGAATCTGACAATATTTGACGAACAGTTGAGGTAGTGGGCATAACTTCTTGTAAACGATTTAGATGCTGCAACTTCAACCTCAACAATTTCATAAAGCGTACCCGCAATGCTACCCCTAGATTGAAGAAAATTTACTATCTACAGACAGGGGAAGCGCTTTTGTTAAACCTACGGTTCAGAGTTTGTGTAATATCTTCATCATAAAGCTGCCCTAAATAGCATTAGCTGACAACTATAAAGCTGCCAGCTAAAACCACTATCAAAGCTATGAGTGCTGAATATTAAGTTGTCAGGAACACAGTCAAACTAAAACTCAAAATTCAATGCTCAGAGCTTAGTTTATGCTGTAGCAACAGCCTCATCTTTAGGGACAATAACTGGTTCTTCCAACAGTTGAGTATATAGTTTACTGAGTTGAGCAGCTACACCATCCCAGCTAAACATATCTTCTACTCGCTTTCTTGCCGCACAACCAAGCTGATCGCGCCACTCTGAATCACTTAATATGCGGTCAATCGCGGTTGCAAAAGCATCATTATCTTTTGGTGGTGCGAGTAATCCAGTTTCTTCTGGTACTACTGTATACTGTAATCCACCAACATCGCTTGCTACAACAGGTGTGCCACTCGCCATTGCCTCAATTGCTACTAAACCAAAAGGCTCGTAGTGACTAGGAACAACACAAACATCTGCTGCTGCGTAATATGTTGGTAGGTCGTCATCACCCAAACGCCCTGGGAATACAGTAAAGTCTTGCATTCCTAGTTCATTGACAATTCCTTCAATACGTTCGCGTTCTTTTCCGTCACTTTGTCCAGGACGGCTACCGCCACCGATAATCAGCTTGAGATCGGCTCCTCGTAATTTTGACTGGGCAACAGCACGTACCAACGTTTCGATGCCTTTACGGAAATCAAATCGTCCTACATAGAGAATTACTTTAGTATCAGGGTTAATTCCTAGTTGTTGTCTTGCTTGCTGCTGTTGAACTTTGCCGAAGCGGTCAATGTCGGTACCACAAGGAATAATATCGATGTTGCCTTTAGTCGAGACGAGCGATCGCATGTGTTCTTGCTCTTGTGGGCTTGTGGCTACGATGCGTTGTGCAGTCTCTAAAACCTCTTTTTCCACTGCTAAGCGAGTTTTGGCAATCATAGGAATTGTCGAAACTGACTTGTATTTAACTGCTCCTAGTGAGTGGTAAGTATGAACTTGCTTACAGCCCTGAACTTTCTTTAACTCCATACCTACTGCAGCAGACAGCCAATAATTAGTATGAACAATTTCATACTCAATTCCCGATTCCTGTTGAAACTTCAACATCTGCTCTACAAATTCGGGTATGTGCTTAAACAAGTTGTCTCGGGGTACAAACTCCTCTGGACCTGCAGTGATGCGGATCGTACGGCAATTAGGGCTGTGTTGGACAATCTTTTGTTGACTTGCACTTGCTTTACGGGTAAACATATCAACCTGCCATCCCAACTCAGCGAGTGCCTCTCCCACTTGCCGCACATAGACGTTTTGTCCTCCGGCTTCTTCCTTACCGATTTCAACCGCTGGATCTCCGTGGACTGAAATCAAGGCTATATGCTTTTGGCTTACAGAGTTCATGGTGTAGTTGTTAGAACAATTTAGTTAGGTTTAAATTGGTTTTGAGGTGGTCGTGACCTATCCTTTAAAAACCAAAAAGGAATGTTCATCATTCTCAAGTTTAATTTATGCGGTCACACATTTCTTCACATCCCCTATGGGAAATACTGTAATCCGCTCAAAGTTAAACTTGTGAGTCACTATTATTGCTTATTTTATTAAACTTTCAATTGCGCTTCTATCGTTAGTAAGACCTTTTGTATTTAATTTGGGCTAAAATTGCTCTAAAAAAGGTATCTTTGTATTCACCATTGCTCAACTTAAGTTGAGGAAAATACGGAGTCGATTAGAATTATTTCTGGCTTCTACCAATAGATAAATTTGTATGTAAGTCTTTATGTTATCTGCTTATGACTATGAACTATACAGTGTAATCTCAATACTTACTGACAGCTTCTCATGTCTACTAAACTGTTTTAAATTGCACATTACGCCTAAAGATAGAAAAGCAAATTATTAATTTAACTAATGACTAGAATCAGATTTGCTTAAGTTAGTTTTATTCTAAGTTATTCTTCTAACTCAATTGTTGCACTTACTTTTGTCTATTGTATGAAATCGCACAATAGTTATTCAGTTTCAATGTTAAGCAAAAAGGTACTAGTGCGATTGTTGATTGAGCATTTCTAAAGCATCAACATAAATAGTCAAGTATGAACACTTAGTTGAAAAAGCTTATGAGCCAGCGCTAATAATGTGGTAAATAATTGTTCTCACGCGTAAAGCACTGGCTGCGTCTAGTTTCATATTGCAAATGCACAAGGAAAAGGATCACTAAGCTTAAGCCTAGTAAGTTTGGATCTTGCTGCAATCCTTATCACCTCAGCACAACTTACCCATTACTTGTTTGTGCAGATAGCATTTGCTTTAACTTTTCCAATTCAGAAGCCCAGCGAGGATCTGGTTGGATGGTGTCTGGGTTGTTGGAAGATTGGGTGCTGTTGTTGCTACGACGTGACTTTTTGTTGTTGCGACGGGCTGAACCTTTTTCTTGGTTACTACCACTTGAATTATTGGTAGCAGCATTGCTTGGACTAGATTGTTCCTCGTCTTCTTGTCCCTTAGAACGAGGTAGTGCTTTTTCAATTTTGAGAGGAGTGTCTTTGAACATGTAACCATTGAATTTCTCAATGATTTGATCAGCCTGTTCGTCACTATTAACTGTTACAAAGCCAAAGCCGCGACATTTACCAGTTTTCCGATCTTTTATTACTTTTGTAGTCACTGAATCTCCAGCTTCTGCAAAAACTGCTTGCAGTTCCTGGCGTTCTAACTCTTCTTTCGGCAAATTGCCAATATATAGACGAACTGACATGGAAGATACCTCCGGACTTGGGTGCGAATAGAATTGGTAACAAAACTGTTTACATTACATGAGGAAGGCTGGATAATGACTGGATTTGACGTGCGTTGCAACAAACCAATTTTTCACTTTGATATTTGCCAACCTCTAAAATATAGTTCTTTGCCTGATTCAAGGCTATAGCTTCTTGTAACTCATCTGCTGATTAACTGGTTAAGTATATATTCCACCAGCTGCCAGCTGTTTTGCTACGGGTAACGCCTTTGGTTTGCTGGAACGTTGACACCATTCTTTACAGTATCATGGCATTCGTCTTGTCAGCACTTAAAAATCAACATTTCCGTCTTTAGCAATATTTTTGACTCGGTATCAGTAGCTTTATCCATCTAAGGCGAGGCTCTTCTTGTTTAGAGCGAGAAATAAAAACCAGCCTTTGGCTGGTTGAGCTTGCTGTGTTGGAACAAGGAAAGAATAACCTTATATTGCTTTGACCAGGCAATTAATTACTTATACGCAATACCTTACCTAAGACAAGTTTTGGTTTTATGTAAAATAATGTAACACAAGTTAAGCGATCTCTGCAATTTTTCTTTATATTATTTTGTACCACCTTGTAAGATAATATATGCTCCCCAGATAGCGGCGGCGCAAGCTAAAATTGTAGACCAAATTGGATGATAACTACGACCACTACGAGTTTGATGCCATGTATGAAGATCTAACCACAATGTAGCTCCGCGACGACACCACCCAGTCACGACAATATATTGACCAACTAGCTCTTCAAGCGGTGAATGGTGATTGAGCAATGTGTCAATAAGTTTCGGTAATGGTTGATGCAGTCTGATTAATCCAATATCCGATTCTAAAATCAAAACTGGCACTAACCAGTTGCTGATACCGCGGCGCCCTAGGAGTTTACCTTGTAGACGTAGCGGTTGGCTATTTAGGGGGAGCATATTAGGGTTAGATAAGAAATTGAGGGGTTCAAACTTTGAGTTGGAAAAATTGCTGTCAGGAAAAAAAGAATTAATGCGAATAAGCGTACCAATACTAAAGCCTATTGGTAAGAAACCTAAAATTAAAAACCAGTCACCAAACATCCATGCTAACTGCGGTATTCTTAACCAAATTCCAATTGCGCCAATTAACCAAGTCAGACATCCAAGAATTAAACCTAGGATAATGCCGAAAAAAGGAGCGCCTTGTCGTAAAAAAGGCACAAAGGTTGACCTATCTACGTTTGTTCTCAGGAACGCAAATTCAGGCTTCAAAGACCAATTTTGAGCAATGTCAGCAAGACGTTGCAAGCGATCGCCTACAAGCGGATGTGTCTGGTTAAGACTAAACCAGTATCGATAAGGATGACAGCAGTCCCAAGTTAGTACAGACTCAAAATCAGTCGATGTTTTGCATGAACTAAGAGTAATAGCTTGATGGTGATTGATAGGAACAAGCAACTGCCAACTTTCCAATAGCCAACTTAGACATTCTTGTTTTTGAATGTCTGTTGCGACACCTTGAGTAATTTTAAGTAAAGCACGAGTTAAACCATTTGGATTACCTGTCATTTCAGTTGAAGAGCGATCGCTGTAGTAAATTCGTACCTGAGATAGCCAAACCGCAGGAATGCAAAGAAGATACCAAACCACGTAGGCAAAATTAGCGATAACACCAGCAAGAAATCGCAAATAAAAGTAAGAAATTTTATCACCCCATTGCGATATTTGGTAATAAGCAATGTAAGGTAACTGCGTTGCAGCCATAATTAAGGACATGAGTGCAAAATCTTTGTGAGCAATATGTCCTAGTTGCGTTGCATAAATCGTGGCAATTTCATTTGCTGCCAAGTGTTCTAGAAGCCCTTGAGTAACTACAATACGGGCATTTCTAGGTAAGTTGCCATAGGTGAGTGCTAGCGGTACTGAAATTGGTAATAATCTCAGATGTGGTTCTTTCCAATTTTGCCGTTGAGAGTAGCGTTCTAGTAACTGGCGGGCTTCTGGGCTATGAGATGTTAGTGTATCGAGTGATAAGGGTTGTAAACCATAAAATACTTGTAGCAATCCATCAAGTAACCAGGGAGAGACGCTAAGCAATACAAAAAGTGTGACGAGAACAAACTGTGTTGGATCGCGGTAAAAAAGTTGGATTGGTTCTAGGTAGGGTAAATTAACTAATAAATCGTTAGTGACTCCCATGAATACTTGTAGCAGTTTGCAGATTAGCCAAAAGAACGCGATCGCTGTTCCTGCTTGTAGTAACCACAGCGGTAGCAAATTTATCTGAGGTAGTCGTTGTAGTTTTTTTAATCGTTGGGCATAGTGTTTAGTCGGGAGTGTCGCTGGTGTGGCAGAATTCTGCTTTAGTGAACTAGTGCGATCAGATTGATTTACTTGGGTTGGTTTAAGTTGTTGAGAAGGGCGGTTTAATTCCTGAAGATGACGCAATGCCCATGTTTGAATTTGAGGATCGGGATGATGGCTTAAAGTTTGGCAAAGTGCGATCGCACGCTCATCTCTAATATTTTTATAAGCAATGACTAAACCCATCTGAACTTTCACAAGCGTTATGGGGTCATTGTCGTTTTGGATCGCTGCTTCAAGTTGCGCGATCGCCTTGTGATAGTCTCCTTGATTTAAAGCTGTTAATCCAGCTACTACAGATGAATGAGGAGCAGCCATGATTTTATTGTGTCAAATTGATGAAATTTTTATTTTATGAATTTCTCTTGTAGCAGTGCCTTTATAACGTTAGCAACAGTTGATCTAGAAAAATTAGTGCTTTTCTACAGTAATCTACTAAATATAAAACCACAGCATTACACTCTAAATAGTTATGCTGAGTTTCAGTTACCAGGTTTGCGATTAGGTATTTTTAAACCAAAGCAAATGCACCAACCTGAATTTGAGAACTCAAGTAGCGCAATGAGTTTATGCCTAGAAGTTAGTGACCTAGAAAATGCCGTCGCGCACCTTACCTCTCTAGGCTACCCACCACTAGGCGAAACATTAACAGCTTCTCACGGAAAAGAAATATATGCCTACGATCCACAAGGCAATCGTCTAATTCTACATCAGTCTAGTTGACGTCAATCATTGGCTATTAACTCTACTAGATATCACCAATTAAAATATTGAATGACATCCGCTAAACCGTAAATACTAATAATCAGCATCAGGACTGCAGTTACTTGAGTTGCACGGATATAAGGTGAAGGCGCGATCGCTTCGCGGATCAAAATCGAGATTGACGATCCAATGACAAAACTGAGGCTTAATACTAAATAAGGCCAGAATGGTACAAGACTCCAAACTGCTAAGAGGATTAATGCTATCCACAGCATAATAAGCTCAACAAAGCGGGGTGGATTGTACTGGCTAGATAGAATTAAAGTATTCAGCCAAAAGCGCCAAATTGCCATATTGTGCCTACCAACAAGAGATAATTAGCGACGTCCACTCATCTGGGCGGTACCGTTTGATTGTGCAGTCTCGGTAACATCTTCAATACCGAATACGCGGTTGAAAGCTTTTTCGACTTTGTATCCAGAGTCAATTGCTTCTAGGGGGTCTTTCCGCAAGCGATGGCGCAAGCATAACGTAATGACGCGACGAATATCATCGACAGTCACTTCGGTACGTCCTTCAAAGGCTGCTAGAGCTTTTGCAGCACGGTTTGTAACAATGTCACCACGCAAGCCATCAACATCAAGTTCGGAGCAGACTTCTGAGATGTTTACTCTCAAGTCGTAATCAAGATTCACTGAAGGTAGTAGTGCTTGAGCTTGAATTAATTTTTGTTGCAATTCTTGCTGCTGGGCTTGATATTTTTCTAAAAACTGCTGTGGATTTTGATCGAATTCGGCTCGTTGTTCAACAATTTGGACGCGTAGTGCGGGTTCTTTTACAGTATGAATTTCTGCGTGCATCCCAAAGCGGTCGAGGAGTTGCGGACGTAATTCACCTTCTTCGGGGTTTCCTGAACCAACTAAAACAAAACGTGCAGGATGACGAATTGAAATGCCTTCACGTTCTACAGTGTTCCAACCACCTGCTGCTGAATCGAGCAAAACGTCTACTAAGTGGTCATCAAGTAAGTTAACTTCGTCAACATAGAGAATGCCTCGGTTTGCCTTGGCAAGAAGTCCTGGTTCAAAAGCTTTGACGCCTTCAGATAAGGCTTTTTCAATATCAATAGTGCCACAAACTCTATCTTCGGTTGCGCCCAAGGGCAAATCAACCATAGGAACTTTTTTATGCGTCACAGGAATTTCTGCTTGTTGTTCGAGTTGCTGCCTAACAGCATCACTCATCAGTTCGGGATCTTGAGGATCGCTGTTAAAAGGATCGTCAGCAACAACTTCAATTTCTGGAAGCAAATCAGCTAATGCTCGAATTGTTGTTGATTTACCAGTACCGCGATCGCCCATAATCATGACACCACCAATTTTGGGGTCAATCACGTTCAACAATAAGGCAAGTTTCATTTCTTCCTGACCGACAATGGCAGTGAAGGGAAAAACGCGGCGGACAGCTTGGGCAGTTGAACTCACAGAAGATTACCTGAAAATGTGGGGACACCGCTTTTCATTGTGCCACACTCTGAGGGGCTAGGAGCGAGGAGCGAGGGGTAAGGGTGAAAAATAGATGATTTGCTTGTAGCAAGCCTACATTGTTCATGAAGTATCTCTCCTTATTTCCTTCCTCTGCGATCTCTGTGACTCTGTGGTTCGTTAAACTGGTTATAACTCGCCATACGCTTGCTCATCTGCAGCTGATTCCCACTCACCTGCCGTTTCTGCTACAGCGTCAGTGATGGCAATTTTTGAATACCATTTGTACGCATTTCCAATACTTTTCTAACATCTTGAGGAATCGTTGCTTGATACTTCTTTGTCACTTTTGACACGAGTGATTTCCGTCTAGCCATAAAATAAATCTGCGCTAAATTGGAGACAATAATTTTTTGTAGTAATACGGTATTATTTTGGTAGACTAAGGCAACCAAAAGTCAGGGAGCAAATTCTGAGTTAGGTAATGTAGAGTATTGTTGAGCGATCGCCCAAGCTGAATGTGTGGTTCATCAGATTCAACAGGAATAATTGCAGCTGGAGTACCGCGTCCAAAGCGTGAAATAACTAAGTTAGCTGCTTCCAATCCTGTAACATAAGCTTTTTCCTGCGACCAAGAACCGTGACGGTTGACAATCCAGTCACCGCTCATAAACACATTTTTGAGACTTGTCGTTGCAGGCAGCATATATTGATAACTACCAGGGGAAAAATGCGTCACAGCCCGTGGTAAACGAATGACATTACTGTCGATGACGTTGGCGGTATAAAATGCGGGAATACACCTTGCTAAGTCACGTTGTACTAAAGACACAATCTCTGCGTCACTCAAGGGAAGAAATTGATTGGCGTGGTAAAAATCAGCTTCAATAACTGTACCTGGAACATTGCGATATTCATCATGCAGTGCGTTTAAATCAAAAAATGTCCAACCTGTTGTCGCATTAAACCCAAAACATGCATTCGATGGGCGGGGAATCTCAATTTTGCGATCAAACCACAGCCTAGTGGCTAAAACATCAATTGCACCTAGGTTCATCACATCGCGGAATTCTTGACGGCTTTGCAGGGAGCGGCTACTGCTAATAATTTTTTGCATTCCGCTGATTCCCACCGCAAAGATAACTGCATCAGCGGTAAAAACTCGTTCTCCACAAACAACACCTGTTGCTTGACCGTTGTCATCAAGAATTAAGTCACTTACTCGTTGATTTGCTACCAATTTACCACCAGCTTGCTCGATGCGTTTAACCCAAGGTTGAAAAATCATTTCGCCCACAGTTCCGCGACACCAAACAACATCAAAATTTGGTTGATGCGCCAAGATAAAGTAATACAGCATTCCTAAAGTTGCAGCAGCAGAACATTGTTCGCCAGGGGCAAATAAACCAACTAAAAGCATCGGTTCAAAGGAATCGCGATATAAACGTGCTGAAACACCAAAATCTTTAAATAATTCTCTGGCGGTAACAGAATCGTAGCGTTGCCATGCAGCGTCAGAGTTATCGAAGTCAATTACAGCGTAAAGTAGCGGTAAAGCACTCAGGCGATCAATCAGGGGTAAACGCTGAAACTGAGTGTAGAGAAATGTTCCAAGTGGTGCAGGCAGTCGCGGTAAATCTTGAAAAATAGGTGATACCACTTCTAATCCTGCTGGGGAATATTGCGAGGAACGAGTAAATGGTGTGAAGGGATTAATACTTAATTCGCGGACGAGGGAAAATGTATTGCGATAGGGATACCAAAAGCCATGAATTCCGGCTTCTACCGAACGCCCTGCGGCTTGCCAACCTGCGACTAGCCCACCAGGATAGGGACTTGCTTCCAAAAGCGTCACATCGTAGCCTTGCTTTGTTAAATGATAAGTCGCTCCTAACCCAGCCCAACCAGCACCGACAACAATAATTTTGGGGGAAGGTTGTGATGTTGATTGCATAGCGCACCTTGATAATTCCTAAGTCTAGAATGACACTAACTAGGTCATGGGTAATTGGTAATCGGTAATTGGTGGTAACACTAATTAATAACTATAAGGCTGCAAAATAATTATTATGCTTAAATTGGAAAGCTGGGATAAGAAGTGAATTTGGTGATGTAGTCGTGATGGATGAATCAGCCGCAACGGATCTAACAGCCACAGATGTGGTAGAGGCGGAAACTTGTACGCCGCAAGATGAAGACGCATTAAGTGCTTGCGTTCAAAGTTTAGGCTTGCCACAGATCCAACGTCATATATTTATTTGTGCTGACCAGACTCTCGCGCAATGTTGCTCTAAAGAAGCGAGTCTAGAATCTTGGGACTACCTTAAAAAGCGCTTGAAACAGCTAAAACTTGATAAACCAACTGCGACACGTCCAAGTTGTGTCTTTCGCACTAAAGCAAATTGTCTACGAGTGTGCTGCCAAGGACCGATTTTAGTGGTCTATCCTGATGGTATGTGGTATCGACAAGCAACCCCAGAAGTGATTGAACGCATTCTCCAGGAGCATATTATTGGTAATCGAGTTGTTGAGGAATACGCTTTTTTGACACATCCTTTACCTAAACCCGCCGCAATGGTAAAGGAGACTGCGGATGTTGAATAGCGATCGCTACCGACATTAGTCAACCTCAATCAAAAATAAGATAATTTCTAACTGCATACCAACAATTCCTAAGAATGCAGATATAATATCGCGTTAGATATACTTCAAAATTTTCGTACCATTGTTAATATCTCAGTGCTTCTATCTCAATTACGGCTGGCAAACCCTCTCAAAAAACATAATGTTAATATACTTTAACCACAAAATAATATTATTAACAACATGCCAACAAGCAGAAAATATTGTAGAAAAGATTATTGATAAATACCTTTAGCTCAATTGTAGTGAGTAGCATATACCATGAAAGAAACTACTGCCAAAGACAACAAGCGACTACTCCTGATTGACGATGATCCGAACTTGATTTTGCTCGTCAAGGATTATTTAGAATTCCGTGGTTATGAAGTTATTACCGCAGAAAATGGACGCGAAGCCCTGCAGATTTTAGAGCAGGAAATTCCCGATATGATTATTTGCGACGTGATGATGCCAGAAATGGACGGCTACACGTTTGTCAATAATGTACGCCAAGACGAAAGAATCAGCTGGATTCCAGTTTTGTTCCTTTCAGCTAAAGGTCAAAGTCAAGATCGAGTTAAAGGTCTGAACACAGGTGCTGATGTTTATATGGTCAAGCCATTTGAGCCAGAAGAACTTGTAGCACAGGTAGAAGCATCTTTAAAACAGGCGTATCGCCGTACTCAGCAAACAAATAACGGTAGTGAGGTTGCACCTAAAATTCAAGTTCCTTTTGATGTTCATCTGACTCAAACTGAACTGAAGGTTGTGCAGTTTGTTGCTAGAGGTTTAGCAAACCGTGATATTGCTGAAGAACTTAATGTTAGTCAGCGGACTGTAGAAAGTCACGTTTCAAATATGCTGGGTAAAACAGGCTTACATAACCGTACAGAATTAGCGCGGTGGGCAATTGAAAATCAGATGGCGTGATCAACTTCAACTATTGAGCGATTATCTAGTTATCTAGTTATGCTCTACTACCTAAGTAGATTTATATTTCTGCAAGTAAATCAACATAAAATTCAGATTCAGATACAGTTTTCAGCTACTTGATTTCTAATATCTGAGTCTGTTGAATTATGCAAATTCACTTAATAGGATAAGGCTGGTAATTTTTTATTACCATCCGTCTTCTTCTGAAGGTAGCTGGTTCCAAATTTCTAAATCTAATTCATTGAAATAGATTAGGGCATTTTGAATTTGTTGGCTGGTTCCTCGTAGTTCTAAATCAAACCAGCCATCATCACGCCCGTTAGGGTTGAGTAATAATGACCTATTCCTCTACATCCTTAATGCTAGTTTTGCGTTCTAAAATTTCTTTAAGTACTAAGGTAACTAGCGCTAAACAAGCGAGTAATACCGATGCAGCAAATGCTGCTTGTGACTCGTATTGCTTATAAGCTTCTTCAACATATAGTGGTAACGTTTGTGTTTTACGAATAATGTTGCCAGATACAACAGAGACAGCACCAAATTCACCCATGACTCTAGCGTTAGTCAAAATCACACCGTAAAGTAAACCCCAGCGAATGTTAGGAAGGGTAACACGCCAAAATATTTGCCAATCTTTTGCCCCTAAGGTTTTAGCAGCTTCTTCTTGATCTGTACCAGCTTCTTCTAATACAGGAATCACCTCTCTAGCGACGAAAGGCATAGTAATAAAAGCACTGGCAATAATCATTGCTGGTAGTGCAAATATAATTCTGATATTAATTGCTTCTAGACTCGGTCCCAACCAACCGCTTCTTCCGTAAAGCAATACCAACATCAACCCTGCAACTACAGGAGACACAGCAAAGGGTAAGTCTATAATGCTAACGACTAAAGCACGACCGCGAAACTTGTGTCGCGTAATTGCCCAAGCTGCACACAAGCCAAAAATAGTGTTGATTGGTACAACAATTAAAGCAATTAGTAATGTTAATCGAATAGCATTGATAAATGCTGCATCGGAGAAATTTGCAAAGAAAGGTCCTACTCCACTTCTAAAAGCTTGGACGAAAACGTTGATTGCAGGAAAAAATAATACTAACGCAAGATAGGCAACTGCAATTCCAATGAGTGCAATTTTTACCCATGAGGCTTCTTTTGTTTGAGAACCTGCTTTATTTTGGGCAACTACGTCGCCACTCAAAGCATTAGACCTCATATCGTCTCCTCCAAGCTTGTAATAAATTGATCCCCACGAGAATAAGTAGCGAAATTAATAATAAAACGGTACCGATGACAGTTGCGCCTGCATAGTCGTATTGCTCTAAGCGTTGGAAAATCAGTACAGATGCAATTAAATCCTTAAATGCGATATTGGAAGCAATAATCACAATCGAACCGTACTCCCCTACTGCACGCGAAAAGCCTAATGCGACTCCTGTAAGCAACGCTGGCAATAATGGTGGTAAGACTACACGCCAAAAGGTTTGGATGCGAGAAGCACCTAAACTCCAAGCAGCTTCTTCAACATCAATGTCTAATTCTTGTAAAACTGGTTGCAGCGATCGCACGACAAATGGTAAGGAGATAAACAGCATTGCTACCCCGACGCCCAACCGTGTAAATGCGATTCTGATGCCCAAAGGAGCGAGTAATGAACCAATCCAACCTGTTTCGCTATAAACAGATACTAAGGTTAATCCAGCAACAGCTGTTGGTAAAGCAAATGGTAAATCGATTGCTGCATCAATAAATCGCTTCAAGGGAAAATCGTATCGTACTAAAACCCAAGCGATTAAAGTTCCAAATACTGCATTCACAGCGGCTGCAACTATTGCAGTAACAAAGGTGACATCATAAGCGGAGAGCGCTATAGGACTTGTGGCAATTTGCCAAAACTCAGCTGGTGATACCGTTGCAGCCCTCAAAAATAACGCAGCAACTGGTAAAAACAGCATGAACGTCATGTAAGTGATTGTAATTCGCCAAGGCCATGTCAGGTGGAACTTGGGATTTTTACGTACAGGAACAGGTTGAGTAGAGGATGCCGCCATAAATTAAGCACAATATATTGTGTGTGGTAGTTGTTGAGTTACTTCTTGAAGAAGCAATCGCTTTTTTGTAGCACAATGCCTATCTTGCTGCAGCCAAACTAGCTTGAATCTTGTCAAACTCAGCGCCATCTTCAAAAAATTGCTGTTGTACGGTGTTCCAACCTCCTAGATCTTGCACTGTAAATAATGTTTCTATCTTGGGATACTTATGTGCAAATTCTTGTTCTACCGTAGGGTCAACAGGCCTAAATCCTACTTTGGCAAACTCGCGTTGCGCGGTAGGAGTAAATAGAAATTGAACAAAAGCTTCTGCTACTTCGCGATTACCGTGTCTATCAACATTTCTGTCTACTACTGCGATCGGATTATCGATCGATATATTGACTTTAGGAACTATATATGGTAGCTTTTCTCCTCGTTGTGCTGCCAAGATAACTTCATTTTCGTAGTTAATCAAAGCATCGCCTTCTTCTTGGTTGAAGAAGACATCGCTAGCTTCACGTGCATCTCGTGGTAGCACAGGGGCATTTTGATAAACTTCTCTAGTAAAATTTAAAGCTTGCTCGTTGCTTCCTCCGGTTTCTTTCATTGCGCCCCACAATGCTAAAAAGTTCCACCGCGCCCCTCCAGAAGTTTTCGGATTAGCTGTAACCACTCTTACGTTATTTTTGGTTAAATCTGACCAAGTTTGAATACCTTGAGGATTGCCTTCACGAGTGACAATAGCGGCGACAGACTTATGTACAATTGCGTTGTTTGGCGCTTCTTTTTCCCATCCTGGTTGGATCAAGCCTGCTTTTTCAACTTTTTTCATATCAAGCGCTAATGCTAGTGCTACAACATCAGCATTTAAACCATCTACCACCGCACGAGTTTGCGCACCAGAACCACCGTAACTTTCGTTAAATAGTACGTCTTGGTTATGCTGCTGTTTCCACATTGCCGTAAACTGCGGAATAATTTCTTTGTATGCAGCTTTTGTAACAGCGTAGGACACAAGTGTAATCTCTACATCGCGGTTTTGGGCACTAGAAGGCGCACAGGACGCCATCCCTACACTTAATCCGACTCCTACCAAAAATAGGGACACAAACTTCTTCCACGATGCTCGTAGCGTTGGGATAATTTGCAGCAGCCCCATGAAACCCTCTCCTTTAAACTCCGGTTATTCGGTCGGGATACCGGATTTAATTCCCTGGATGTCGATTATACACAGCAAATAGGAGAAAAGCAACGCAACTCAGCAAGTGCGATCGCTGAGTTTTTGTCAGTAAAATTCGGTGTAGCTTTAAGCTTTTTGGTAAGGAACAACTACAGTTCTGTTAAGGCTTCTCAGAATCGCAGACGCCCTACGACTGAAGTCGGGGCTATCCAGGCAAAGTGTACCTTCGTACACTAAAATTAAGACTTTTAAAAAGGTTAAAGCATGCCTTACCTATACCTGCGGGAAGCCCTTTCGCGTTTATAGTGTGTGAATTCATTCGCCCAGTATTCTATAGTTCCGGTTCGCCCTGAATTTTGCGGCGAAAAGCTTCTTCCATAATTTTGATCCCTGCTTCGTCTAAAGGGGCTGGATACTTTTTGGCATTAGGATCGCGACGATTTACAAATAACTCATAGATAGCTTCATCATCATGAGTAGCGATAATATAAGCCCTGAGTTCCGCTCTACTCATTTCTTTAAAGTTAGGTTTGTTCATCAGCAAACTCCCACAATCCGTTGCGACAAACGACAATTTCAAGATTTTCGTTTATTCCAGCCAAAATAAACACATTTCCAGTGCTGTCATCGTAGCGAAATAAATGAATAGGCTGGAAGCAGTTAGAAAGCATCTGACATACGCGCAAACAAGCAAAAGCTTGATCTACAGTCGGTTGAATGTGATTTACCTCCTATGTTAAAACTCTGCACTTAATGGCGATCGCGGGAAAGGAATCACATCGCGGATATTACCCATACCTGTCATAAATTGCACCAAGCGTTCAAACCCTAAGCCAAAACCTGCGTGAGGCACTGTACCATAACGGCGTAAATCTAAATACCACCACAAATCAGCAGGATTCATACCTTGAGCTTGAATTCTACGCTCTAGTACGTCTAATCTTTCTTCCCGTTGCGAACCGCCGACAATCTCCCCAATCTTAGGTGCAAGAATATCCATTGCTGCAACGGTTTTTTGATCGTCGTTGAGCCGCATATAAAATGCTTTAATCTCCACGGGATAGTCAGAAACAATCACAGGTTTTTTAAATAACTGTTCTGCTAAATAACGCTCGTGTTCTGATTGTAAATCTAAGCCCCACTTGACAGGATACTCGAACTGTGCATTGGATTTTTCTAAAAGTGCGATCGCTTCTGTATAAGTAATTCGCTCAAACTGGTTATTAATAATATTCTCAGCCGTTGCAATGACTGAGTTATCAATTCGTTGGTTAAAGAACTCCATATCTTCGGGGCAAGTCTCTAACACATATTTGAAGATATGCTTGAGAAACGCCTCAGCTAAATCCATGTTTCCCTGAAGATCGCAAAATGCCATTTCAGGCTCAATCATCCAAAATTCGGCTAAATGGCGCGATGTATTAGAGTTTTCGGCGCGGAAAGTGGGACCAAATGTGTAAACATTACTAAATGCCATTGCCATGACTTCGGCTTCGAGTTGCCCACTCACGGTAAGATATGCCTTGCCACCGAAAAAATCTTGGCTATAATCAACATCTTGAGTTTCTGTGCGCGGAACATCTTTGAGATCAAAGCCTGTGACAGTAAATAATTCTCCTGCACCTTCACAATCGTTACGCGTGATAATTGGCGTATGTACCCACAAAAAGCCGCGTTCTTGAAAGAATTGATGCACAGCGGTTGCACAAGCATTACGTACGCGAAAAACTGCACCTAAAGAATTAGTACGCGATCGCAAATGTCCAATGGTGCGTAAAAATTCAAACGAATGACGTTTCTTTTGCAGGGGATATGTTTCGGGATCAGCTTCCCCGTAAACTTTCACGCTTTGGGCTTGTAGTTCTATGCGTTGTCCCTTACCTTGCGAAGCAACAAGTTTTCCGGTAACTTCAACAGATGATCCAGTATTTGTTTGCTTTAACAGAGACTCGTATTCTGGCATTTCAGCATTGAGTACGACTTGCAGGCTAGCTAAAGAAGAACCATCGTTAACTTCAATGAAAGCAAATCCCTTGAGATCGCGTTTTGTCCGTACCCAACCTTGAATTGATACAGTCTCATCCGGTTGACCGTGCCGCAAAATATCTATAATCCGTTTGTGCATGAATAGAAGCAATCCTTGCGCAGCAACAATGGCAAATGTAAAGATTATTATAGTTTCCTAGACGCTGGCAGGCGCGAAGCCTACGTCACTACCCTACACAGGATCGTAACATCCACCCGATGAGTATTCCTAAACCACCAAAGCGTACAGCTTGCCAAAATGGTTCTCTTAGGCTTCCCCAAGAAAACAATTGACTTTCTAAATTCACTTCGATTTCTTCAAGTTCGGCTTTGATGCGGTTTAGTTCATCTGGAAATTCTTTTGTTCTACCAAGTTCTTTTTGGCGCTGCTGAAGTGTTGCTTGACGGTGTAAGTCGTTTTGCACTTGGCTGTAGCGTTGTTTTAATGCAACGAGCGATCGCTCTATTTCTGCAAGCGATCGCTCTATTTCACTTGATAATGGATCTGGGGGCGACTGCGCCATATGAAATATTTAATATTTGTGTATCCTAT
Source organism: Gloeocapsopsis sp. IPPAS B-1203 (assembly GCF_002749975.1). Classification (NCBI taxonomy): domain Bacteria; kingdom Bacillati; phylum Cyanobacteriota; class Cyanophyceae; order Chroococcidiopsidales; family Chroococcidiopsidaceae; genus Gloeocapsopsis; species Gloeocapsopsis sp. IPPAS B-1203. The sequence continues at coordinate 229,560 of NZ_PEIG01000007.1, forward strand.
ATTGCAAACCTCAGAGCAACTGGTATGCATCCAAGATTATAGGTAAGAATAAGTAAAATGATTTTTTCGTAACTATGTTGCAAGCTAACCAGAACAAGAATTCTGTTCAAGACCTTAGCACTTTAGAATTAGCTCAAGCTTTAATGGCAAAACTCGCGATATCTCCCCAAGACTGGCATCGATTAAAGTCTAACCGCAAAGTACGTGCGAGTGAACAAGCTGCGGCAGCAATTATATTTCTGCTCAAGGATCAACCCGAAGAAGCTTTACAACGATTACAGCAAGCATCTGGCTGGTTAGATCGTTCGATTTCGGCACCACCTTGCCCTACACATGGACATAATAGAGAGTAGGAGCGTGGAGCGAGGTGCTAGTGTAATAGCGGTAGGCGAAAGCGATTATTAAAGTGTTTGCCGAGTCTTAATTCTGTTCCATTGGCGTTCCAATGTACCCGATCAAAAATTTTGTGGAGAATACACAGCCCCCGACCATTTTCTGATTCTTCGGAGGGTAGGTATTCATGAGGGTTGCCATTACACTCACAGGGGGGAGTAAACCCACAACCTTCATCGGAAATCAACCACCAATAGTGGTCGTCTTCTATCTTGAATTTAACGATAACTAACTTGCTGGGATCGAGGTTGTTTCCGTGCTTTGCTGCGTTGACTAATGCTTCTTGAAGTCCTAAGCGCAGTTCAGCTTGCCATCTACAGGGAACCTCTGCTAAAAGTAAGTCCAAGATTGGACAAAGATAAAGAGTTGAGGCAAAGCTAATTGTACCCCAGGGACGTCCTAGTGGACGAGGTGAAATAGTAATCACAGATCAAAAACCTCGTAACTTTTAGCTAGTAAATATCGGCTGATTTTTTGCTGATTTTAGTTACTTATATCCAATTCACTTTGAGCAAAAATAAAATAGATATCAAAAAAATTGGAACATTTCAGAGAAATGCAGTTTGTGATCTGATGCTATAGTCTATTGTGATAAATATGATTGTGCAGTCATTTAGTTGTATCAAGCTTTCAGCCCTTAAAAGCATAGATTCCTCGCCTTTTCTGCCAATCTATAAACACAGAAGCCCAACCTAAGCCGGCTTACCTGTTGATATACCTGTAACCCGTTTTTCTAGCTAAAAAAAATGCAGGTTTATATTTATTCTAACATTTATATGCTTAGAAACAATACTTAAAGCATTGGTATGTGCGATCGCAACTGACAATATGATTCAATAAAACACAATTGCTGATAATTGTAAATTATGGTAATGCTGCAACTCAGTCAAATTGACGTTTTACCAGGACAACGCATCGTGTTGCAAAATGTAGACTGGCAGCAATTTGAGGACATTATAGCAGAGTTAGGCGAACATCGTAGCTCGCGAATTGCCTACAGCCAAGGCACTTTAGAGATTATGACACCGCTGCCAGAACATGAAGTGATAAAGGGGCTTGTAGGAGATATCGTAAAAATCTTACTTGAAGAAAAAGTGACTATTGACTAGTTGCTAGCTACTATCAACTAACTACTGACAAGGAAGGCGGCACATTCTACGTGCGATGTCTGCGGGAAGAAATCAGCAGGTTGTACTCGAACGAGATCATAGCCTTTTTGACACAGTAACTTGAGATCGCGGGCGAGAGTAGCGACTTTACAGCTAACGTAGACAATTTGTGATGGTTGCACTTGCAGTAAAGTTTCAATGACAGTGCGATCGCATCCTTTGCGCGGAGGATCGAGGAAAACAATATCAGGGGTAATTTCTAGTTGTGGTAGCAATTTTTCAACTGCGCCCACTTGAAAACTGACATTCTTGATGTGATTTAAATTTGCGTTGTGTTGTGCTTGCTGTACTGATGTTGGTTGCAATTCTAAACCAATGGCTTGTCTAACTTGTGGTGCTAGAGGTAAAGTAAGCGTACCAATCCCACAATAGGCATCGAGTAATATTTCATGTCCTTGTAAATTGAGTTGCTGACTAATTTCTTGTAGCAAAGCTTCTGCGACTTCGGTATTCACTTGAAAAAATGTCTCTGGGCGGACTTGAAATTGTAGTCCGGCAAATTCTTCAATTAAGTAAGCTTTTCCGGCAATACACCGAGTTTCTTGCCCAAAAATGGCGTTGGTGCGATCGCTGTTGCGATTGAGGGCTACTCCGACTAACCGTGGGTAGCGTTTTAACCACTCTTGAGCTTGATCTGTAATTTCTGGTATCCAATCTTTAACTACCAATGTCAACAGCATTTCTCCAGTGCAACGCCCAATCCGCAAAGCTAAGTGACGAATTTGCCCTTTGTGGTGTTTTTCATCGTAGATTTGCCACTTCTGGTTTTGAATATCTTGCTTGACTTCACGCAGTAGCGGATTTAATCGCGAGTCTTGTACTGGACATTGATTAAGATTAATTAATTGATGAGTGTTTTTTTGATAGTAACCAGCTTGAACTTGTCCTGTGGCTGAAATTCCTAAAGGATATGTCGCTTTGTTACGATAGCTTAACGCTGAAGGTGCAGCGAGAACAGAATTAACAAGAGGATTGCTAAAACCGCCAATGCGTTGCAAAGCTTGAATCACTAAATTTCGCTTTGCTTCTAACTGATATTCATAATTGATATGTTGCCACTGACAACCACCACACTTATCAGCAACAATACAACTCGGACGAATGCGGTGTGGAGACGATGCGAGTAACTGATAAAGCTTGGCACGAGCGAATTGGGGTTTAGTATAAGTAAGTCGTACTAGGGCGCGATCGCCTGGTACAGTATCAGGAACAAAGACAACGCGATCGCCAAATCGCCCTACTCCATCGCCAGTATCGCTCAAGTCATCAATGACAACTTCGACTAAATTTCCCTGTTGCCATAAATTTTTTGACTGATTTTGAGCATCGATATTAGATAATTCTGTTAAAGACACAGTATTCTCTCTCTTTCTTTGAGTGCCACTGACTCGTTAAACTACAAGTGATATTCTTTTGATCTTTGAGATACCCTTAATCATGAGCATAGTTAGCAACGTGATCCTCAAAGCCGATGATGAACTGCGTTATCCTAGCAGCGGCGAACTAAAAAACATCAAAGATTTTTTGCAAACCGGCGAACAACGGATGCGTATTGCTAGTACGCTAGCAGAAAACGAAAAGAAAATCGTACAGCAAGCCAGTAAACAACTTTGGCAGAAACGCCCAGATTTTATTGCCCCTGGTGGAAATGCTTATGGCGAACGCCAACGGGCTTTGTGTCTGCGCGACTACGGTTGGTACTTGCGCTTGATTACTTACGGTGTGCTTTCTGGCGATAAAGAACCAATTGAAAAAATTGGTTTGATTGGTGTTCGAGAAATGTATAATTCGCTCGGTGTACCAGTACCAGGAATGGTTGAATCAATTCGTTGTCTTAAGGAAGCATCTTTGGGCTTATTAAGTTCTGAAGATGCTGCTGAAGCTGCACCCTACTTTGATTATATTATTCAAGCTATGTCTTAGTCTCATAAAAGCGATTAGCATTTAGCGGTTGGCAATTAGCTAATAGCTCTCAACGCCCCACTGTCTACGACTGTTGCTAGCATTTTTGTTAGGGCGATCGCAGGTGGTGGGGACTGTTTTGATTTACTCAATGTAGTCAAATAACACTGTAGTCATATAACGATCTGCCCATTCTTTACCAAAAGCTTTTTCGAGAACGCGGCGGGTTTTGTCGTTTTGCTGTTGTTGGGTACAGTAATTGCGTTGACCTGCTAAAATTTGTGCCTGTTGTGCTGCAGATACAGGCTGAGCAGCGATCGCCTGTGTAACGTGAATTTCTAGATAGTTTTGCACTTGCTGGAGAAATAATGCTTCTTCTTCACCGTGAGGACGAACGAATAAACAAAATTTAGAGAAAATATGACCCCACTCTGGAAGATCTCTGGGTTGTGAAAAATTGGGTGCTGGAAGTGCTGCTAATGCTTGAGTATAGGTATCAGGTAAGCTACTCTCGCAAACAGGAGATAGATCTGCGATCGCTGCACTAATTTGCCCTCTACCGCCGACTAAGTCGCAACCAAACATCGGTAAATTGTATTCGGGGCGAGGGAACATGACGCAATGCAAGATATCCAGCGTTGTCCCTACTTTGGCAAGTTCGAGGTGCATTTTGCGAAACTGCGGCGTTTGATAGCAGCGATTCTCGATGGTGAGTTTTTCTCCTTCTAATTTTCCTTCTACATACCCAAACTCGTGTGGTAACTGATAAGGAGAAAGTTCTAGGCGCTGCCAAATTGACTCGATACTATCAGCCAATTGACGAATTAGAGGATGTTGTTGCGATCGTAGTGAGTAGGTACTGGATGTCATAAAACAACACTTGTGAACTGGTTGTTTTAACTAGATTACCGCTAGCAGTAGTACTGCTCGCACAAAAGTAAATTTATGAAACAACTCCTTGCTCAAAGCTACTAAATTTTTGTAGCATAAGTTACAGAAAATATATAAAATATTTGCATTGGCATAAATAGTGCTGAGCTAATTGCCAATTGCTAAATGCTAATTGTTTATATAGGAAACAGTAATGAAGCTTGATGTCCATAAAATTACAGACGCACCAATTTGGAATATCAAACCTTTTCTAAATAAAGTACAGCCGGAATTTACAGCAAATAGTTGGGTACAGCTACGAGAACTTCCTAGCGATTATAGTCACGATGAAGCGCTGCTATTGTGTCAGTTGTCGCATGATAAATGGGTAGCGTGGGTTCCCCAACATGGAGAAGTTACTCTCCACGCACATCAGTTTTGCGCATGACCCTAAAGCCAAAAATCTGTAATATCGTAGCTAAGATCGCTCAACATCTGGCGCAGTAGCGGTAAACTCAAACCAATCACATTTGTGTGACAGCCCTCTAACTTCTCTATAAATAATCCCCCTTTGCCTTCTAATGCAAAACCTCCCGCACACTTAAGAGGTTCTCCTGTCGCTACATAAGCTTCAATTTGACGATCGCTAGCATTGGCAAAGTAAACTCGCGTGACTTGGCAGCGTACCAAGGTATGCTGTTGTTGTAGGTCAATGAGAGCATGACCTGTATAAAGTTCACCAACATTACCCCGCATTTTCTGCCAACGGGCGATCGCTTCTTCAGTATTAGCAGGTTTACCGTGAATCTCTCCGTTAATTGATAAAACAGAATCGCACCCCATAATCAGCGCAGAATCAAATTGAGGTGCAACCGTTTCAGCTTTACTGCGGGCTAAAGTTTTGACTAACAACCGCGGATCGCGTTCTTGAATTTGAGATTCGTCGAAGTTACTTGGGGAAACTATAGGATCAATGCCCACACTTTGTAACAGACGACGTCGCGCTGGGGAAGCAGACGCAAGAATAAATTGCATAGCTGAGAAGAGGTCAGAGGTCACAGGTCAGAGGTCGGGGATTTGCTAAAGTAACTTTATGATGACGCTTTGTTGATTTGCGCAAGCTACATTTATGAAAGGGTTTGAAAGTGAAGGGTGTCTTCTTCTTGCGCTGCTGGTTCTCAGTCCTTAAGTGCTTGTTGTGGTTTACTAATAAACTGTAAAAGATTTGACGACTGCATCTAGTGTAGGCTTAACTTTTGTCCAACGTCGTTCGGGGGTAGAGGCATTGAAAGTGAATAGCTTACCACGACTGACGGCAACACTAGCTAGGTTATGGCGTTGCTGTTGATTGGGTAGTTTAACTGTGTACTCTAGAAGGTAATAGGTTTTTGTCTCTGTTTCTAATTTTGCAGCATTAACTAACTCAGCTTCTCGCCCAGAGTCAACAGGGGCGATTGCACTTTTACCGAGTTTATAACCTACTTCGCTGGGGTTTCCCAAATCAGCTAAGGTTTTGCCTTCAGGAACATCACTGACAACGACAGAAACATTTTCAGTTGTTTCAATTAAATCGTGAAGTACAACATCAGGACCATTCGATACACTAACAGGAACCCAGCCATTCGGATACAAAAACTCATAACCATCGATGCTATCAACATAACTTTTCAAGCCAGAAACGGCGGATGTACAGCTTGTTAGACCAACGCTAACAGCAATTAACAAAATGACTAACAGTCGTCTTAACATTTTTCTCTAAGATTTTTAGCGATTAGTTGATTGGATTTAGGTAGCAAAAATACACTCTTTTCGGTAGCGATAAGCAAAGCATAAACCAATGCGATTTCAATTATCCCACCTTGGGATACTCGCTTTGATGAGTGTGACTTGTCAAGATGAGATGAAAACTAATTAGGAACAGTTATATGCTGACAACGGCAGAAATACGCTGGTTTTATCCTGGTAAACTACCGGAAGTGGTCTTACAGTGGTTTGAGCAAGATCAACTTGGATTAGCATCAGCAGAGGAACGCGAGGATATTTATTTATATGTTCCTGACAGTGATTTTGTGGGAATTAAACTGCGACAGGGAAGATTAGAAATTAAATGGCGCAAAGCCGAATTAGGTGATTTACAGTTCGGTAAAGCTACAGGTAAAGCTGAAACGTGGACAAAGTGGCTGTGTGAAGATCTTAGTAATGAATGCTTTCAACCAAACGAGGTGACAGGTAAATTTTGGGTAAGTGTCAAGAAAAAACGCACTCAGCGTACATATAAAAGTCTTGCTGAGCAATTAATCAGTGTAAAAGCGGGAGACGAAAATGAAGAAGGCTGTAATGTAGAACTCACCGAATTAGAAGTTAATGGTAATGTGTGGTGGAGTTTAGCTTTTGAAGCTTATAGCAAAAGCGATCGCACCTTAGAAAATCTTAAAGAACCAGCTAGTAGGATACTTCAAAGCAATCTATATCAGAAGCTTGAAGTTAAAGACTCTTATGCTTATCCCCACTGGTTATCTTTAGTTATTAAGTAATATTTGTAATGATGTTAAATTTGGTTAATTACTGACAATTAAAGTAATGAGTGAAGAGCAACTGGTCACTCTTCACTATCCATCAGTAACTTATTCGTCTTTATCTGTAAAGTAAAATCGTGTTAGTACAGGAAGATGATCGCTGATAGTACCAATAATTTGTTCTAGAAGTTTTCTCGTTCGCTGTCCTCGTTGATTTTTGAGTAGTGCATTCCACTCAATGACGACTGATTTTCCTAAAGCATTATTTTCATCTGCCGATTTTTCTTCGATTGCATCAGCGATCGCGTGAGTAACCGCAATAAAGTCTAAACGAGATCTTTGCCCACCAACTCGTAAATGACTACCTTCACCATTGTCATTAAACCCTGCAAATTTCAGAATTTTTTGTTCTTCTAATTCTTGAATTGCTTCCCATTCTGGGCGATCGGCTGGAGCATTCCAATCACCTGCTATGATGACATCCTCATCGGTAGCTTCCATTAGCAGCCAATCTGCTAAAAGTCTTGCAGCTTCAGAACGTTGTTCTCGACCGCCACCACGTTGTGATTTTAAGTGTACGCCAATCAGTTCAAAATCAAACGGATCTTCTTGTAATTCCCCTTCCTGCTCCTCTATAGCTCTAACAACAAAGCTGCCGTACAATGGTAAGCGAGGAAAAACTGCTTTTCTACTAGAACCTCGTCCTGTCCCCACAACAACTGTAGGATTGTCAGTAAAAATTTCTGCGATATCTGTAGAAGCTTTGACCCACTCCATGTCATACATCAAGGCGACTCGCTGATCTCCGCCTGTCGTTCCATAGACAACTTTATACAATCCGGCTCCTGCTTCAGTTAAACTTTGAGCAACTCCATCGAGTGAACCTGCTTCTATTTCCTGAAGTACAAATAAATCTGCATTTAACTCTTGCATAATATTTGTAATCTGTTCTACACGCTTAGGATCGCGTGTATTGAAGAACTTGATATTCCACGTGATAACGTCTAGAAAATGATCTGTTCCTTGTAACTCATCCGGAACAAAGTCACTGAGAAACTCGGAAAGATGGTCATTATCAGCAGTATGAATACTAGAATTTGATAAGGTGCTTACCATACAAGTCTCCAGAATAGTAGAGTTTGCCTTCTCATCCGCTAGCTACTACAGCTGACGTAAAATCAATTCCAGATTTACTTTTGTGATTGCCACTTGTTCACTGTTCTCAAAATTTGCCCTGCTAATACAGCCGCACCAAAGCCATTATCAATATTGACTACTCCGACTCCCGCAGCACAAGAGTTGAGCATTGTCAAGAGGGGGGCTAATCCACCAAAACTCGCACCATAACCAATACTGGTAGGAACTGCGATTACAGGACAATCGGCTAAACCTGCAACGACACTTGGTAACGCGCCTTCCATTCCTGCAACGACAATTAAGACATCTGCTGATTCAATGACATGGCGATTATTCAGTAGACGGTGAATACCAGCAACGCCAACATCCCATAACCTTTGAACGCGAAAACCAGAAAGTTCAGCAGTAACAGCAGCTTCTTCTGCTACTGGTAAATCAGCAGTACCAGCAGAAAGAATGCTAATTGTACCAGAGTATTGAGGTTCTATGGTAGGAGCAATTGCACAAATTCGCGCCATGGCATAGTAATGCAAATTCGGTACTTTTTCTTGTAGTTGTGCATAAACTTCTGGTTCGATCCGTGTCGCCATAACGACAGAACCGCGATCGCGCATCGCGATCATAATTTGGGCAATCTGATCGGGTGTTTTACCTAGTCCCCAAATAACTTCAGGAAAACCTGTGCGTAAACGGCGATGATGATCGACACGCGCAAAATCACCTACAGGTTCATAGTTTAAATGTTTCAGCTTATCTAAAGCCTCTGCTGGATTAACTTCACCAGCAGCAACAGATTCTAAGAGCGATCGTAAAGCTTCGGGTTGTGTCACTTTAAAAAACTAACACGACTAATTGTACTCAATACTGATACAGTGTATACAAAAAGCTTCACTTGTTAAAAGGATTCACAAATTGTACTCCCTCGATTACAGAGCCAACGTTAAAATCCTCGCTATAAACTAAAGCTATTTGGTTTAAACGTGCTACCGCCCAGATTTGAGCATCCCAATAGCCGAACTGGTAATCGCGAACTCCGCGTACTGCTTCTAAGATTACCCATCCGTTGATGTCTACTACACTCCACGCTCTTAGATAGTTTTGTATTCGTTCGTAAGCAGTAGGTACATCCAGTGGTGACGGAATCTTCCGCGTTACCGTTACAAAAATTCTGCTAAAACCTGTGTGCTAAGTACGCCCTTTCCTGTAATTGCTAATTGGTTTAATACTTCCAATGCTTGCTGCTGTTTTGGTGTAGAACGATCATATGCATAGACAAGAATATTGGTATCAACCAAAACTCTATCTTTCATACAAATCGTCTCGTCGCCAGGTTCGCGATTCTGTAATCTTCCCCAACGAGATTAAGTTCTCAATAAATACACGTTCTTGCTCCCAGCACTTCAGATCCCGCTGGAATACTTCACTTCCCTGAGTATATTGTGCGATTGCTTGACGGATCACTTCAGCCTCAGAACTTCCTGTTTGCTGTGATAGCTGTTTTAGTCGCACCTCTTGTTCTGGTTCAATGTAAATCTGCTTTCTAATTTTTGTCTTCATGATGTACATTGTATCTAATGTATACATCATATTATAAATTTAGTCGTCTTCTACTTTTAGTTCGTACTTGTTCCACAGCGTACCGCTAAGTGAACCGAGGGCTGAGTATTTAACGCCTTGAATGCGATCGCGAATTGCAGCAAGTGAGAGTGGATTCACTAAATAAATAAAAGGTAAATTTTCTTGAGCAATACGTTGTGTTTGCGCATAAATTTCTTTACGTTTAGCTTCATCAAATTCCTGCGCTCCTTGAATGTAAAGTCGCCCAATTTCTGCTTCCCAATCTGCGACTTCCCAGCCTATTAATGGTTCTTGTCCTGCTAAAGGTTTTTGATTAAAAGTATGCAATCCACCATCAGGTAGCCAAGTATTTGCACCATCGTGAGGTTCAATGGTTCCTGAGATAAAACCTAAAAGATGACATTCCCAATCGAGTGAATTAGAAAGGCGATCGACAAGTGTATTAAAATTTATAGGATTGAAATCAACTTGAATGCCAATTCTATTTAAATCCTGCCTAATTTGTGCCCCCATGGCAACACGAGTTCTATTCTCGGCGTTTGTAATGAGTGAAAAACGAACGCGATTACCTTCAGCATCTAGTAATTGACCTTTGGGATTATATTTAAACCCAGCGTTGAGTAATAATTCTCTTGCTTTATCTTGATTGTATTCGTAAGTTTTCAAGCCTTGTTCAGGTGAAAGATAATAAGGACTTTGGGGAAAAATTGGTGAATCTTGAATCATTCCAACGCCACGAAATGCATTATTGAGCATTGTTTGACGATCGATTGCGTGGGCGATCGCCTGGCGAAATTCTAATGTATTAAACCAACGCGATTTAACGGGATCGACGACAGGATTTCCATTCTGTCTGCGCCCTTTGTTAAGATTAAAAGAAATAAAAGTTTGAGTAAATCTTGGTCCTTCATTGTAGACGGTAAATCTACCCCGCTTTTCCTCGCGTTTTAGCAATGAAAAGTTTTCGGGTGAAACTTCAATGCTATCTAATCCTCCCGAACGAAATTGTAAAACACTTGTATCAGTTGATTCGATGATTTGCCAAACAACACGATCGATGTACGGTAATGGATTTCCTTGACTATCTTTACGCCAGTAGTGAGGATTACGCCGAAAGATAACGCGTTGACCTGGAGTATAACTTTCAATTTTGTAAGGACCATTAACAATAACTTGGCTAGGATCTGTGTTTGTGCCCCATACTGATAAAAATTGAGGTTTCCCTTCACTATCTTTAGTAGTAATATATTTAGATAATGCGTGTTTTGGTAAAATTCCAACTTGATTGCTTGCACCGCCTGTAGTTGCACTTAAAAAAGGCGCAAAAGGTTCCGGTAGGAGAAATTCAACACGGCGATCGTCTATTTTATTAACTTGAGGAAAAATTCCCCTTTCACCTACTTTAAAAGTATCTTTCCAATCTGTAGGAATTGCTGGGTTAGCAATAATATCTTGATAAGTAAAGACAACATCATCAGCGGTTAATGGCTCGCCGTCAGACCATTTTAAGTTTTCGCGAAGTGTAAAAACTATACGCTTTTGATCGTCAGAAATTTCCCAAGTTTCGGCTAATGCTGGTTCAATTTCTGTTGTGATTGCATTGAGTGAAGTTAATCCTTCTGCAGTAAATAAAAATACGTGAGGGAATTCTTGATTAAATGCATAGTTGAACGTTTTAGGATCGCCTAACGTACTGACAACCCATTGCGATCGCGCAGTCTCAGCTTTCAAATCTGGATTACAAGCCGTTAAGATGACTTGACATAGCAAGAAGAATATTATGAAAAAAGCAAATATCCAACGGCGAAGTGAAAAAGTCATAAGGAAGAAATAGAATACTAGATAAGGATTGAACTGTAAAACTTATATGCCAATTGTTAACGAACTTCTTCAGGAAAAGCGGCAAGAAATTTTACAAATTGCAGCAAAACACGGGGCTTATAACGTCCGTGTATTTGGTTCAGTAGCACGCGGAGAAGATAAAGCTGATAGCGACATAGATTTTTTAATAGATGTAGGTCCCCATAGTCCATGGTTTCCTGCAGGTTTGATTATAGATCTAGAGGAGTTACTAGGGCGAAAAGTAGATGTAGCTGAACCAGATAATCTGCAACAATGCATTCGAGAACAAGTTTTACAAGAGGCAATACCTTTGTAAAGCAGCGGGTTTATTTAGAAAATATCCTTGAATGCATCAACCGCATAGAAGTATATACACGTGAGGGGAAAGAGGTATTTACGGAAACTGTGATGATTTAGGATGCAGTAATTTGCAACTTTGAAATCATGAGAGAGGCAACTAAACGAATATCAGAAGATATCAAACAAAAATATCCCGAAGTACCTTGGCGTGAAATTGTAGGATTCCGTAACATTTTAATTCATGATTATTTAAAAATAAGTTTGATTAGAGTATGGGATGTTATTGAAAAAGATTTATCTATACTCAAAAAACAAATAGAGTTGATTTTACAAGAGTTAGGACGACTGTAACCCTGATAAAAGTTAGAGAATTGTATGTACATAAGTAGGTGAACACAATTAAGTATCACACTTGTTAAGGTCGGTAATGGGTAATGGGTAATAGGGAACTTGAAAAGCTTTTATCACTTGGCAATTAGCATTTAGCCACACAAACGAATTGCTACCAATGACCAATGACCAGTTACCAACCTTTTAATTACGTTTATTTTCACCCACTTACTTAGCTGTTGATGTAAGTGGCGAAATCATTTCTATTTAGCCTGTAGAGAAGTAAGACATGATAAATCGATTACTGACGCAAGACAAACAAGCTAAAACTATTTCTACTCCCCCCTTAGAAAGTGGCGATCGCCTAACCCGTCACGAATTTGAACGCCGCTATACCGCCATTCCAGATATTAAAAAAGCAGAACTGATCGAAGGAGTGCGATCGCACGTTTTTCCTGGGCTGTGGTTAGCTGTCAGTGGACTTCTTGAAGGAAAAATGGCTCAAGTTTTAGCTGTGCTACAGCAAGGATTAAATTCTCCAGAACACGCTGAATTTGTGCAAAAATTGACAAAGCTGATTCGGTTAAAACCGCAGCTATGCAGACAAAACCTATCTTCATAAGTTTTTACAAAGATAGATTGTTACACAAGTCCACCTCCGTGGACTTAGTTTTTAAGCCGCGACTTTAGTCGCCAGGCGATCGACGTCGTTAATCTACCGTTCTCAGCTCATAAATATTCCAGAAAGCGCCACCCAATGCAGAATATTGCACGCCCTGAATGCGATCGCGTACAGCTGTCATTGCTAAAGGACTCACGAGATAAATAAACGGTAAATATTCTTGAGTTAATTGCTGAGTTTGAGCATAAATTACTTTGCGTTGGGACTCGTCTAACTCCCGCGCCGCATCAATATAAAGATCGGAAATTTGCTGTTCCCAATCTGCAACTTCTCGCCCTTCAAGGGGTGGTTGTCCTGGAGGTAGTTTTTGATTGAAAGCGTGTAAACCGCCGTCAACTGACCAAATGTTAGCACTACTGTTAGGTTCAACACCACCAGTAAAGCCTAATAAATGACAATCCCAATCCAAAGTATTAGATAAGCGATCTACCAATACACTAAAAGCAAGAGGATTAAAATCAACTTGAATACCAATTTGGCTCAAGTCTTGTTTGATTTGTGCGCCCATTGCTTCCCGAATGCGATTACCTGCGTTTGTAATTAGCGAAAAGCGGACGCGATTGCCATCAGCATCTAGTAATTGACCTGCACTATTGTACTGAAATCCTGCTTGACGCAATAATTCTCTTGCCCGATCGGGATCGTATTCATATACCTTTAAGCCTTCCTCTGATGAGAGATAGTAAGGACTTTGCACAGAAATTGGCGAATTTTGTAACTGACCTAAACCACGAAAGATATTATTAATCATCCGTTGACGATCAATTCCGTAGGCGATCGCCCGTCTGAAATCTGGAGAATTAAACCATCGCGACTTAACTGGATTAACTAATGGACGACCGTTTCTGCGACCTTTATTAAGATTGAACGAGATAAAGTTGGTTCCAGGTGCAGGACCATCTTCGTATATCGTAAATCTGCCGCGATCTTCTTCGCGTTTGAGCAGTGAAAAGTATTCAGGTGTAACTGCGACAGAATCTAAACCTTGCGAACGAAATTGAACAAGCGATGTATCAGTTGATTCTACAATTTGCCAAATGAGCCGTTCAACATACGGTTGTGGATTGCCTTGAGAATCGCGCCGCCAGTAGTAGGGGTTACGTCGATATACGACACGCTGACTCGTTACATACTCCTCAAGTTGATAAGGACCATTCACAATAATTTTTTGAGGTGGTGTATCAACTCCCCATGTTGTTAAAAATCGAGGATTTCCTTGCGAATCTTTGGTTTCAACTGCTTCGCGCAAAGCATGAGCAGGTAAAATAGGTAAACCTGTAATTCGTAAAAAAGGCGCGAAAGGTTCTGGAGTGGTGAATTCTACTGTACGTGCATCAAGTTGACGAACAGTTGGTAATTGTCTACTTTCACCAATACGTAAGACATCTCTGGTATCAGTAGGAATTGCTTCGTTAAGATAAACGCTGTTATAGGTAAAATCTACATCATCAGCAGTTAATGGTTCTCCGTCAGACCATCTTAATCCTTCGCGTAACGTAAAGGTAATTCTCAAGTTATTTTCAGCAATCTCCCACGATTCGGCTAACGCTGGTTCAACTGCACCTGTCAGCGGATTTTCTGTGACTAAACCGTCGTAGGTCAAACCAAAAATATTTGGGGACTCTTGATTCAGCGCATAGTTAAAAGTTTTCGGATCGCTAAGAACACTAACAACAATTTGCGGAACTTGTGCGGCTACTGTTTCAAAATTAGCAGGATTACAACCCGAAAGCGCGATCGCCAAAATAAAGCACAACCCAACAGCACTCCAACGACGTAAAATACCTTTGACTGTAGCTTTCATCCTTCACCCTGCAAATTCATAAGTAGGCATACCCGAAGTATTTGTAGCGAGGCTAAATAAGTCTCCTGAATCAAAGCTTTTTTGAATTTCCTCTTCACTCAAACCGACTGACGCAGTTGTGATATAAAGTGTTGCTAAATCTTGATTGCCAAATACACAACACGTAGGGCGCTGCACAGGTATAGAAATCCGCGCCATTTCTTTTCCTGTCGAATCAAACTTAACAACGCACCAGCCATCCCAAATCGCCGACCAAACACATCCGTCTCGATCTACCGTCAAGCCATCAGGAACGCCATCTATATCGATCTCAGCAAACACGCGTTGATGACTAATATTGCCACTGTCTAAATCAAAGTCAAAGGCATAGATTTTTTTTAAAGGCGAATCAGTTAAATAAAATGTCTTGTGATCGGGACTCCATCCCAGTCCATTTGATACCGTTAAACCTGTTAAAAGAACGTGTAACGAACCATCAGGATCGTAGCGAAACAACCGCGCTGTAGGTCCACTTGTAGACATGGAACCAAACCAAAAACGCCCTACTGGATCGCATTTACCATCATTGAGACGAATATCTGATGGCTTTTCTTTTTCAACATCAATAATCGGCGTTACTTCACCGTTACTCGTATCTAAAAACGCCAATCGATGGCGCTGCGCCATAATAAAACGGTCTGTTCCTGCTGGTGCAATACAACCGACAACTTCGCCCACATCAAAGAATTTTTGTTCGCCTGTTTTTGGATCGAATTCGTGAACTCGGTGATTATAAATATCAACCCAGTACAGTAATTGACTTTGTGAATGCCAAATTGGTCCTTCTCCTAGCCTTGCTCTAGCCCTGAGAACATTTTTAGGCGATTCATTAATAGAATTCATAACAGATTTTACACCCAGTTTACATTTTAGTAATATTCAGTAATTTCAATAAAAACAATTACCCATTACCAATTACCAATTACCCATTACCTAACTTTGTTGCAGTAACACTACTGCATACGCTGCAATACCTTCTTCTCTTCCTACGGGACCTAATTTTTCGTTTGTTGTTGCTTTAATCCCAATTTGATCGGGTTGTACTGCTAAAACTTCTGCAAGGCGCGATCGCATTTGTTGAATATGCGGTTTCAACTTCGGACGTTCTGCGACAACTACCGAGTCTATATTGCCAATTTGCCAGCCGCGATCGCCGATTAATTGATTCACTTTAGCGAGTAAAACTAAACTATCCGCACCTTTCCACTGCGGATCAGTTGGGGGAAAATATAACCCAATGTCACCCAAACTCAAAGCGCCTAACATCGCATCCATAATTGCATGAGTAAGGACATCAGCATCACTATGTCCGAGTAAACCGCGATCGTGCGGAATTTCTACACCACCCAAAATTAAACGCCGATCAAAGCTTAATTGATGAATATCGTAGCCGTTACCAATCCGAATGTTCATGAGTACAGTTACAAAAAACCCTCTTTTAGTAACGATACCTCAGTTGGTAATTGGTAATAGGTAATTGGTAATTGACAAAAGTAGAGCAGTTATTGATTATCTGTTAGCTTTAGCGATCGCATTCAAGTTCTCACCCTATTACCAGTTACCGATGACCCATTACCTGTCTATATCTGATTGCGATTTGATATTTTCTAACCATTCGGCATAGAGATCGGGGCGGCGATCGCGCGTACGTGCAATTTGTTGTTCGTATCGCCACTGGGCAATTTTTTCATGATTTCCTGAACGTAACACATCAGGCACTTTCCACCCGCGAAACTCCGCCGGACGTGTATACTGTGGATAATCTAATAACCCAGCTTCAAAACTTTCAGATTTGAGCGATTCCGCTTTACCTACCGTTCCAGGAAGTAACCGCGTGACACCATTAATTAACGCTAGTGCCGGAATTTCGCCCCCAGTCAGCACAAAATCACCTAAAGAAATCTCGCGCGTGACTAAATGAAGTACTCGCTCATCGACACCTTCATAATGACCGCAAATCACCACTAACTGCTCGTATGTCGCTAAGTCTTGAAGTAAAGGTTGCTTTAGTGTTTGACCTTGGGGAGTCATCAGAATAATCTCCCGTCGGGATAAAGCAGGTAATGATTCAATTGCTGCAAAAATGGGTTCAGGCTTCATCAACATGCCCACGCCACCACCGTAAGGTTCATCATCAACTTTGTGATGCTTATCTGTTGTAAACTCGCGAGGATTGATTAAGTTAACTGTAGCAATTTGTCGTGCTAAAGCTTTCCCTAACAATCCTGACTTCAGGGCAGAGCAAAAAAAATCTGGAAACAGAGTAACTATATCAAATCGCACAGTAATCCAATAAAGAAACAGCTAATTTGATGAATTAGTTAGTGACTAGTAGCTAGTGGCTAGTGGTACAGGTGGAATGACCTGTGACTCCTGTAACTTAATGTTTTAGCTAAAAGTTTTTCTAATTGCTTAAATTATGTTTAAATATTTTCACATCTTGCGGATTATTATTAAAGATTCAGGGTTAAAAATTGCTCGACTTAGGAGCAATCCTCAGCAAAGCAGTTGCTTATCAGACCTGTTCGTACTTGTGGTGCAGCAATGAGCGATCGCAGGCGTCTGTTGAGCAAGATCAGATCGCATCCGCGATCTGAATTCACTGATCTGCGGTCGGGTTTAAGTTCCCTGAGGCTGAAAAGAGGAAGACACATGGCGCAATTAGAAGCTCAATTGCTAGAAATGAGAAAGCCCCAATCTACTACAACTGCCGTATTGATTATAGGTGGTGCTGAAGACAAAGTTCACGGCAGAGAAATATTACAAACGTTTTTTAACCGCGCTGGCGGACAAAATGCTCACATCGCGATTATTCCCTCAGCTTCACGCGAACCAGCCATCATTGGCAACAGATACATGAGTATCTTTGAAGAAATGGGAGCTAAGCAAATTGAGCTACTAGACATTCGCGAGCGACAGCAGTGTGAAGATCTTAATGTCCAAAAGTGTTTAGAAACTTGCACCGGAGTATTTTGGACTGGTGGAGATCAACTTCGTTTATGTGGTGTATTAGCTGATACTCCGGCAATGGAGACAATTCGCCAACGC
Organism: Gloeocapsopsis sp. IPPAS B-1203; assembly: GCF_002749975.1. NCBI lineage: Bacteria > Bacillati > Cyanobacteriota > Cyanophyceae > Chroococcidiopsidales > Chroococcidiopsidaceae > Gloeocapsopsis > Gloeocapsopsis sp. IPPAS B-1203. Next base: position 247,170 of record NZ_PEIG01000007.1, read on the forward strand.
GTACAGTGTAACGAACTAACATTAGCTGGAACGAGTGCCGGAGCTGCTGTAATGGGTCATTATATGATTGCGGGTGGTGGCAGTGGCGAGTCGCCAAATCGTTCCTTGGTTGATTTAGGAACAGGCTTAGGGATTATTCCTGAGTTGATTGTCGATCAACACTTTCAAAACCGCAACCGCATGGCACGCTTAATTAGTGCGATCGCTTGCTATCCAGATCGTTTGGGTATTGGTATTGATGAAGATACCTGCGCTTTGATCGAAAGTGATGGAACTTTACAAGTGATGGGGAAAGGAACTGTCACTGTAATTGATCCTGGTGAAGTAACACATACTAATTACAGTGCAGTTACAGCTACCGAACCTTTGAGCCTACATAACTTACGTCTACACATTCTCAGTTATGGCGATCGCTATCACTTGTATAAGCGCAAAGTTTTATCTGCTAGTCATCTCCAAAAGTAATTGGAGTTACTGTGGCACTATCATTAAGTAAGTTATAACTTCCTACCATAGATAGCTGACAAACTGTTCTCAATGAACAGTTTCCTGCTCACGCACAAGTGGAAACTAGATTATTGGATGCGAATTCAAGAGCGCACATGAGAATCCTCAAAATCCAGACTTTACGCGGTCCCAATTACTGGAGTATTCGACGGCACAAGCTAATCGTCATGCGATTAGACTTAGAAGAGTTAGCTGAGAAACCCTCCAACGAAATATCAGGCTTCTACGAAGGATTAGTCGAGGCACTACCAAGTCTGGAATCACATTTGTGTTCGCCTGGCTGTCATGGTGGTTTTTTGATGCGGGTGCGTGAAGGCACAATGATGGGGCACATTATCGAGCACGTCGCCCTAGAATTACAAGAACTTGCAGGAATGCCCGCAGGATTTGGTCGGACAAGGGAAACGGGAACTCCTGGAGTGTATCAAGTTGTCTTTGAGTACCAAGAAGAGCAAGCAGGACGTTATACTGCCAGGGCAGCAGTGCGCCTTTGTCAAAGCATTGTGAATAAAGGGTACTATCTCCGACAAGAACTTGAGCAAGATCTAGAAGATCTTAGAGATCTACAGCGCGACGCCGCACTAGGACCAAGTACCGATGCGATTGTCCAAGAAGCCGAAGCACGAGGTATGCCTTGGATGTCGTTGGGAACGCGCTTTTTAATTCAACTCGGCTACGGTGTCCATCAAAAACGCATTCAAGCGACGATGACAGCCCAAACAGGAATTTTGGGAGTTGAACTTGCCTGTGACAAAGAAGGAACAAAACGGATCTTAGCAGATGCAGGTGTGCCAGTTCCTAGAGGCACAGTGATTAACTATTTTGATGAACTTGAAACTGCGATCGCGGATGTTGGTGGCTACCCGATTGTAATTAAACCTCTTGATGGCAATCATGGTCGAGGGATTACGATTGATATTCGGAATTGGGAAGAAGCTGAAGCGGCTTATGATGCAGCACGAGAGGTGTCACGGTCAATTATTGTTGAACGGTACTATACTGGTCGCGACCACCGCGTTTTAGTTGTTGATGGGAAAGTTGTAGCCGTAGCAGAACGCATACCTGCCCATGTTGTTGGTAATGGTGCAAGTACAATTGAAGAACTTATTAAGCAAACGAATAGTGACCCGAATCGCGGTGAAGGACACGATAATGTTCTGACTCGCATTGAACTGGACCGCACCAGCTACCAGCTTCTAGAACGACAGGGGTATACTGTTGATACTGTGCTGCCTAAAGATGAAATTTGCTATCTGCGCGCGACAGCAAACTTAAGCACTGGTGGTATTGCTGTAGACCGCACTGACGATATTCACCCCGAAAACGTCTGGTTAGCACAGCGAGTCGCTAAGGTTATTGGTTTAGATATTGCAGGAATTGATATTGTCACAGAAGACATCACACGTCCTTTGCGTGAAGTTGATGGCGTGATTGTGGAAGTTAATGCTGCTCCTGGGTTTAGAATGCACGTCAGCCCTAGTCGCGGAATTCCTCGCAATGTCGCAGGGGCTGTATTAGATATGCTGTTTCCTCCCGAAAAACCCAGCCGCATTCCCATTCTAGCGGTGACTGGTACCAATGGTAAAACGACAACAACACGACTACTCGCCCATATTTTCAAACAAACAGGTCAAGTGATCGGTTATACAACAACTGACGGGACATATATTGGCGACTACTTAGTTGAACCAGGTGATAATACAGGTCCGCAAAGTGCGCAACTAATTTTACAAGATCCGACTGTGGAAGTTGCTGTATTAGAATCGGCACGCGGAGGAATATTACGCTCAGGGTTAGCATTTGATGCTAGTAATGTTGGCGTCGTGTTGAATGTGGCTGCCGACCATTTAGGCATCGGTGATATTGACACCATCGATCAAATGGCACACCTCAAGAGTGTCGTTGCTGAAGCTGTCTTACCTAATGGTTATGCTGTATTGAATGCAGATGACGTACGCGTGGCTGCGATGCGCGATCGCGTCAAATCACAAGTTGCTTTCTTTACCATGAGTCCTGACAATGAACTGGTGAAGCAGCACACTCAACAAGGTGGATTAGCCGCAGTTTATGAAAACGGTTACTTATCAATTCTTAAAGGTGATTGGACACTACGCATCGAACAAGCAGTGAATGTACCGCTGACAATGGCAGGTAAAGCACCGTTTATGATTGCTAATGCTTTAGCCGCTAGTTTAGCCGCTTTTGTGCAAGGAGTCTCGATTGAGCAAATTCGCGCTGGGTTGAATACATTTAAAGCCTCGGTGAATCAAACACCAGGACGAATGAATCTATTCAATTTAGGTCGCTATCATGCACTCATTGACTATGCTCATAATCCTCATAGTTATGAAGCATTAGGTGGTTTCATTCGCAATTGGACAGGCGAGAGAATTGGTGTCGTTGGTGGACCTGGCGATCGCCGCGATGAAGATTTTATTACACTCGGTAAACTCTCTGCTGGAATTTTTGATCGCATTATTATCAAAGAAGATGATGATACTCGTGGGCGATCGCGTGGTTCAGCAGCTGAACTTATCCTCAAAGGGATCATGCAAGTTAAGCCTGATTGCCCTTACGAGTCAATTTTGGACGAGACAACTGCGATCAACAAAGGACTAGATAGCGCCTCTGACGGCAGTTTAGTTGTCATCTTACCTGAAAGTGTAACGCGGGCAATTAGCTTAATTGAAGCGCGTCGCCCTGTTGGAGATGATATCCAACAACCAAATGAAAATTCAACAACAGATACGCAAATTAGCGTACAATCTTCTGTTGCTAATCAGTTGTAAGCTTAGCGAATAAATTCGCGGATCTCTTGCATGAACGCTTGGCGAATTTATTCGCAGCTAAACAAGCAAAGTCCACCTCCGTGGACTTACTGAGAAAACTTTTATATTAGTGTGCGGAGGCACACTTCGTTGATGTAGCCTCGACTTCAGTCGCAAGGCTACGATCTGAACCGCAGGCTTACGTAGCGTCCTCTGACCTTTGACCCCTATCTATCATGATCTTGTTCAACATCATCGTCAGATCCTTTCAACTCTTCTTTAAAGCCACGCAAGGTTTTACCCAAGGCACTACCCATCTCTGGAATCTTCTTAGGACCAAAGATCAATATTGCAGCTAAAGCAATAACACCCACCTCTGGCCATCCTAAACCAAACATATTTGCCTCCTGGAATCCTTCCTGAATTACTATAAACAGGAAGCGAATCTTTTTTGTATATTACACCTACTCTTTGATAACTGGCATACCCAGCCAGTCGCTAAGTTCTTGAGCTAACCAATCGATTTCTGGTTCAGTAAGGACGCGATCGCCTAATTCATATTTTTGGGTTCCTACCCAGATATTAATTTGTGGCTTAACTTCAACGAGATCGCCCCCGCTATTTTTGACCATGCTCATGAATTTTGATGTACGTTCTAATTTCGTAATATTCTGGATACCAGCGACACGCGGACGACGATACTGCCAGCCTAATATTTCGTGACTGAGCGAAATTTGTTTTTGATCAACTCTCAACCGGACACGTCGAAATAAATTAGAGGCGATTTGCCACACCATTCCTGCGCCTGCGCCCCAAAATGGTAGAGAAAATAGAGTAAAAAATAGATTAATAGGAAAAGGTGCTGCAACAACAGTAAAACCCGTCCACACCACAACAAAAGAATTCCACGCAATTGCAAATAAAGTTAAGCCTACAATTTCAGGGCTAAATCCTTTCGCAGGCAGTGTAATGTCTAGAACGTTGGCATCCTTATACAATGAAACCTTGCTATTAAATGGCTTGCCAACTGTTAAAGTAGTATCCTTGAGCATTGGCTCGCGCAGTGCTTGCAAAGCTTGTTTAGCAGACAAAAAGCGGCGGTCTAAGCTAGGTTCGGTCATCCGCCTTAACCATCTTGTAAAAGTAGGGCTAAGCGTTGTGACTTGCTCAAATTGAATTCGTCCATCGCGGTGTGGTAAATCAGCGGGGTGTGTCCCTGTGACTAACGCCATGAGAGTAGCGCCTAAACTGTAGAGATCCGATGCTGGAACTGCGCGATCGCCAAATTGCTCTGGTGGCATATAACCATAAGTCCCCACTACCGTCATTGTTCCACCTTCACGAGCAGCAAGTGTTTGTACTGACCCAAAATCGACAAGATAAACACGTAAATGTTTTTCTGAGCGTGTCAAGAGAATGTTACTTGGCTTAATATCGCGGTGAATGACTGGAGGTTGATGGCTGTGGAGGTAAGTCAGAATTTCTAAAAGTGCTGTAGCAATTTGCTGAACATCAAATTCACTAAATACTGTTCCTTGTCTTAAATGTTCCTCTAAAGACTTTGCGGGAAGATAAGTTTGGACGAGGGCAAATCCTTTAAATTGTGCTGAATCAAGCTCAAAATAATCTAAATAACGCGGAATTGCTGGATGCGCAACGGTCTTTAAAATTTCTGCTTCTCGCCCGAATAGCTTCAAATCGTCCCATTCAAAATCATGACTAAACGACAGTAACTTCACAACAACTAAATTTTGAGTTGTTAAATCGCGGGCTAATAGCGTCCGGCGTCCAGATTTTTTTGCTAATTGTTGTTGCACTTCGTAGCGATCGCCTAATATCTGAGCCATGTACTGCATGCTGTTGTGAGCGTATACAGCTGTTATAGCTTTGGAAGATCGGCGACTGCAATGGTATCTTTTTCCTATGCCCTCAAAATTATGGCCTTACCTCACTCCAGGGATTTCTGATGAGTTATTTGAACGCCTACCAGGAATTCCCCTCAGTAAACGCGAAATCCGGCTATTACTGATAGCACAGTTACGGATTCAACCCAATTCAGTTTTATGGGATATTGGTGCAGGAACCGGTACAATTCCTGTGGAAGTGGGATTGCTGTGTCCTCACGGACGCATAATTGCTGTTGAACGCGACTTTGAAGTGGCAAATTTAATTCGTCGTAACTGCGATCGCTTTGAGGTCAAGAATGTCGAAGTTGTCGAAGGTAGCGCCCCAGAATGTTTATCACACTTACCCCACCCTCCCCATCGCGTATGTATAGAAGGTGGTCGTCCAATTCAAACTATCTTGCAAGAAGTCTGGCAATATTTGTTACCTCAAGGTAGAGTAGTTGCCACAGCAAGTAATCTAGAAACTCTGTATGCTGTATCTCAGAGCTTTGCACAATTGCAGGCTCGTAATGTTGAAGTTGTCCAGTCTGCTGTTAATCGTTTGGAATCGCGGGGTTTCTCCCAAAGTTTTGCTGCCGTCGATCCAATTTTTATTCTTAGCGGTGAAAAGTTAGACTAAATCCAATTGTTTAAACATTATTGGATAAAAATATAGAGAATTCAAGAGATCAAGAAGAATAGTTTATTCTCTTCCCTCGCCCCCAGCCCCTCGCCCCTCACCCCTAGTCTATGCCCTGGTCTCGAATTGTTAGTGGAATCATTGCGATCGCGATCGCCCTCACCGGAAGTATTTTGGGAGGGTGGTATTTTACGGTCATGTTTGCTGTCATTGTCTATTTAGGTCAGTTGGAATATTTCCAGCTTGTCCGTGCTAAAGGAATTGCCCCCGCTGCTAAAACAACTTTGGCAGTTAGTCAAGCTTTGCTCTTTATTGCAACAGTATCATCAACGCTAGCAGATGCAGTTGTGCCAGTGGCAGGAACATTTATCTGTTTTTATTTATTATTTCAGCCCAAACTTGCAACAATCGCTGATATTTCAACTTCAATTTTGGGTTTATTTTATGGAGGATACTTACCAAGTTACTGGGTAAGAATCCGCGCAATTGGCAACGATGCTGTGAGTAATTTGCCGTTTTCTGGATATTTACCTGACACATGGGCAGATTTTCAGAACTTTCCTCCAGGATTAATCTACACACTGCTTGCTTTTTTCTGTATTTGGGCGGCTGATATTGGCGCTTACACCTTTGGTCGATTATTTGGTCGCACTCGGCTTTCAGATATTAGCCCTAAGAAAACAGTGGAAGGTGCAGCTTTTGGCGTAGTTGCAAGTGTTGCAGTCGCTATGGCAGGTGCTTGGTACTTACAATGGCCTTTATGGTCTTTAACAGGACTTGGTTTAGGACTACTAATAGGAATTGCTAGCTTACTCGGAGACTTAACCGAGTCAATGATGAAGCGAGATGCGGGAGTGAAAGATTCAGGGCAATTAATTCCTGGACATGGTGGTATTCTTGACCGTGCGGATAGTTACGTATTCACCGCCCCATTAGTATATTACTTTGTCAGCCTTCTGTTACCTCTACTAAAGAGTTGAATCATAATGCTAGGTTGAGCTGAGATTTTCTGAGGTTTCACTCGGTAAAGTCCAGAGATTTGCTGTAAAGACAAATGTGCAGTTCAAAACTACTGTGGTGAATGTAGAACTCTCATACCGTTTCACTTCAAACTTGATGCAAATAGGAGCTTCAGGGGCATATGAGACCTTGTTTGTATTTCTCATTGAGTGAAATGGTATGTTCCTCAAAAATATTGCATAGCAAACTTGTATGAAAATCAAACAGCTTTTGATGACTACAGTCATCTTAAATGATTCATAAAAATTCCTCTGTTTCTCTTCTGTTTGTGTTTTAGCCTAACCCTTGCGGCTAAAGCCTTTGCTACGCTGACAGTAATCCCTACGGGGAATGTGTTCTTAGTGATAACTTACGGCAAGTCGCTATGCATCTGCGTTTCCAAAAAACCTTGATAACTTAAATAGGATCGCTATATCAGAATTTTGGGAGAGTGCGATTAGCTACGGTACGCTATGCGATCGCAATTTCTTGAAATGCTTTGCGTAATCAGTATTAGATAGTGTGAAGTCAAACAGAGGGTAACATTTCACTGAAGAATGACAACAGCAGTGAGCGTAAATTCATCCTTCTAACATACAGTTATCATGTCTTATCCACATCTAGAACTAGTGAGTCATCATCTTTGTCCCTACGCACAACGTGCAGTTATTCTATTGCGCGAAAAGGACATTCCTCACCAGAACACTTCTATTGATTTAGCCAATAAGCCAGATTGGTTTCGCCAAATTTCACCGCTAGGAAAAGTCCCACTACTCAAAGTTGATGCTGCAGTTGTCTTTGAATCAGTGGTTATTTGTGAGTATTTAAACGAAATTACCCCAGGATCGCTTCACCCATCTAATCCGCTGGAAAAGGCAAAACATCGCTCTTGGATTGAGTTTAGTGCCAATATTCTCGTGACAACAGCGTAACTCGTACCTATCGATGCTTGCTCAGCAGACCAGCAACCTAGTTACACGCTAATAAAGATTGCGCTACATAACAGCTATTTTAGCCTAAATTAGGCAGGGAGTGTTGTATGCAAGATGTAATGATGTCTGCTGAAGAGGCTTTAATACAGCTAGATAGATTATTAGCAGGACAAAAGTTAAAGGATGTCCAGGAACTCGTCTTTCGTTACTCCTGGCAAGGATGGACTTATCCTAAAATTGCGGCACACGCTGGCTACGATACAGGGCACATTCGTGATGTTGGTTCTCATCTATGGCAACAACTAACCCAAGCATTGGGAGAGCAAGTCACAAAAAATAACGTCCAAGCGGTATTGCGGCGACAAATACAACACGTCACAATTTCTAAAGAAGCGATCGCCCTGACACACAAAAAATCTCAACATTGGGGAGAAGCAATCGACGTTTCTGTATTCTATGGTCGCAGTGAAGAACTGGCATTATTGCAACAGTGGGTGACTCAACGCTGCCGATTAGTGGCAATCTTGGGTATGGGTGGTATTGGTAAAACGGCACTCGCAACGAAGTTAGCAACTCAAATTCAAGATCAGTTCGATGTTTTGATCTGGCAATCTTTACGCGATGCGCCGCCTATTATAGAAATTCTCACACAACTACTCCAATTTAATCAGCAGGACGCATTACCTGAAACTTACGAAGCTCAACTATCACTATTGTTGCAGTATCTACGCAACTCGCGGTGTTTAATTGTCTGGGACAATGTAGATGCAATTCTCAGTGATGGACGCGCTGGACAGTATCGCGAAGGTTACGAAGGCTACGGCGAGGTCATCAGGCGTGTAGGTGCAGAACTTCATTCAAGTTGTCTTTTGCTGACAAGTCGCGAACAACCGAAAACTTTAACAGCATTAGCAGGAAATCTTTTACCAATTCGCAGTTTATCTTTAACTGGTTTAAGTACAGCAGAAGTGAAAGAAATTTGTCAAAGTAATGATTGTTTTTGCACTTCAGAAATAGATTGGCAACAACTACAAGCAAGTTATGCAGGAAATCCTTTAGCAATCAAGATTGTGGCAACAACTGTCCGCGATTTATTTGATGGAAGTGTAACAGAGTTTTTAGCACAAGAGGCGATCGCCTTTGGTGATATTAGTACGTTACTAGATGAACAGTTTCAACGTTTATCTGAGTTAGAAAAACAGGTAATGTATTGGCTGGCAATTAACCGCGAGTGGGTTACTTTGGCAGAACTGCGCGAAGATTTTGTGCCGAGAATCTCGCAATCGAAATTATTAGAAGTTTTGCTATCTTTACGGCGGCGATCGCTGTTAGAAAAAACTAATGGATTATTTACTCTACAGCCTGTTGTTATGGAGTATGTGACTGAACAGCTAATTGAGCAAAATCGTGCAGAAATCATAACACAGCAACTTAAGCTATTTTTGAGCCATGCATTAATTAAAGCGTCTTCCAAAGACTACATTCGCGAAAGTCAAACAAGAATTGTTCTTGCACCACTCACAGCTAGATTGATTGCTGAGTTAGGCTCTCTTCAGCAAGTAGAACAGCAACTCAGCAATATTATTGTGCAGATGCGATCGCCACCCTTTTTAGTAGGATACGGTGGTGGTAATGTTATTAATCTCTTACGTTACCTACAAGTCGATCTTTGTGGTTATAATTTCTCGTATTTGCAAATCTGGCAAGCTTATCTTGTTGGTGCTAACTTACAGCAAGTGAACTTTTCTGGTGCTAACTTAGATAAATCGGTTTTTACAGGTGTTTTAAATAGTGCTTTATCGGTTGCCTTTAGTCCTGATGGTAGTTTGTTTGCAATGGGCAATGCTGATAGCAAAGTACGAATATGGCGCACTGCTGACTACACAGAAGTATTGACTTGTGAAGGACACAAAAGTTGGGTGATTTCAATTGCGTTTAGTCCTCATGGATACTTGGCAAGTGCAAGTTTTGATCAAACAGTGCGAATTTGGGATTTAGCGACAGGTGAGTGTCTTCATGTACTACAAGGACATACAGGTTGGGCACACGCGATCGCTTTTCATCCTCAAGGTCATCTTTTAGTGACAGGTAGTTTTGATTGTACTCTCAGAGTATGGAATGTCTCTACTGGCGAATGCTTACAAATCCTCCAAGGACATACAAATCACGTCACAGCCGCAGCATTTAGTCCTGATGGTTGTTTATTAGCTAGCAGCAGCTACGATCAAACTGTGAGGTTTTGGGATCTCAACAGTGGAGAAGTCATCAAGGTTTTACAGGGACACGGGCATTGGGTAAGATCGATTGCGTTTAGTCCTGACGGTCAAGCGATCGCTAGTAGTAGTTGGGATCGTACACTCAAGTTATGGAATGTCAACACTGGTAAATTCACGACATTAGAGGGACACAGCGAACCCGCAGCATCAGTTGTTTTTAGTCCTGATGGGACGATGCTTGCCAGTGGTAGCTACGATTGTACAGTGAAGTTATGGCATGTCGCGACAGGACAATGCCTAAAAACTTTGCAAAAGCATTCCGGCTGGATTTGGTCAGTTGCCTTTCATCCTGATGGTCAAACTTTAGCGAGTGGTAGTTTTGACAATACAGTAACTTTGTGGGACATGAATACAGGGCGATCGCTACGCACACTGCAAGGCAATAGCGCAAGTATTAAATCGATTGCATTTAGTCCTGATGGTCAGTTTTTGGCGAGTGGTAGTGATGATACAACAATTAGGTTATGGCACGTCCAGTCGGGAGAATGTATTCAATCGCGTTCAGGACATGATAGTTGGGTGTGGTGTGTCGCATTTAGCCCTGACGGTCAAACTTTAGCAAGCACTAGTAACAACGGCACAATTAAGTTATGGAATACTACTACAGGTAAACTTCAGCGGATTCTCCAAGGTTTTCAAAGTCGTGCCAATACAGTATTTTCGGCAGTTTTTAGTCCTCTTGGTGACATCATTGCTAGTTGTGATAATGACCGTACGATCAAATTATGGGATATCCGCACGGGTGAATGTCTGAAATTGTTATCTGGTGATTGTCGGGCTTGGGCGATCGCGTTTCGCCCTGATGGAAACATGTTAGCTAGTGGTCACGATGACCAAACTGTCAAGTTGTGGAACTTAGAAGGCGAGTGCGTAGCATCTTTAGTCGGACACACAAGTTTAGTTTTTGGAGTTGCGTTTAGTCCTGATGGCGAAGTGATTGCAAGTGCAAGTGACGACAAAACTGTTAAGTTATGGAATAGGCATGGCAAGTGTTTGCACACCTTACAGGAACACAAAGGTGTCGCTTGGAGTGTTGCGTTTAGCCCTCAAGGTAAGATTTTAGCTAGCGGTAGTCACGATAAAACAGTGAAATTATGGGATGTTGACGCAGGTGTGTGTCTTAAAACCTTAAGCGGACATTTAGGTGAAGTGTGGGCGATCGCGTTTAGCTCTGATGGAAATATGTTAGCGAGTGGTGGAACAGATCAAATAATTAAACTCTGGGATGTTGTCACTGGCGAGTGTATCAAAACATTACCAGTACCTAGAATCTATGAAAAAATGAACATCACAGGTGTCACAGGCTTAACTGCAGCACAAAAATCAAGCTTGCAAGCATTAGGAGCTGTAGACTTTAAGAGTTTTGAGTTTTGAATTAAAAGAATTTTCTTAACTCAACACTTCACGACTCTCTTAAACTCAACACTACTAGGGTGCAGATGATGACTGATCTCTACTACGTCGCAGTGTATCGCGTAAACTACCTTGGCTTGGGCTAGCAGGAGCAGCTTGCTGTGGTTGAGGTTGTTGACGTTGACGCCTTAGAGTCTGTCTTACATTAGATTGACTTTGAGATGCTGCTTGTTGAGGGCGGCGTTGTGGTGCTGGCGCTGCTGGCTTTTGTTGAGATGCTGCTTGTTGAGTACGTTGCGGTGCTGGCGCTGCTGGCTTTTGTTGAGATGCTGCTTGTTGAGTACGTTGCGGTGCTGGCGCTGCTGGTTTTTGTTGAGATGTTGCTTGTCGAGGGCGACGTTGTGGTGCTGGTTTCTGTTGAGTTGCTGCTGCAGATTGTGATGCAGGTTTCTTTTGTGAGGCTTCTTGTTGCTGTCTGCGTTCTCGTAACTGACGCGATCGCTGCGATCCTTCTAAAGCAAAATCAACTTTGGCAGAAACTCCTTGTCTACCTTCTCTTGTAGAATTAAATCGCCAGTCTCTTGCTGCTCGTACTGCAGCTTCGTCTAGCTCTCTGTTACCGCTCGAACGAGCGACTTGCACATTGGTGACATTGCCTTTAGCATCAACATCAACTTTGACTTCGGTTCTTCCTTCAACTCCTTGACGTCTAGCACGTTCAGGATATTTGGGTTTACTACAATCGCGACAAGCTAAACGACCAGAGCCAGAATCAGTATTACCACTACTCGGAGCGCTAGGTGCAGGTGCAGCAGGTCTTGGAGATGAGCCAGTTGCTACTGTGGTATTTGCTGGCTGGCGAGGAGCACTTGGAGCAGTTGTTCTTGCCGTATTTGTCGCTGCGGGGGGAGCAGCTGGTGCTGGATTACTAGGGCTTGGCTGCTGAGTGACACTAGGAACAGGAACTGTCGATGCTGCTCGTGTTTCTCTTAGTGAGCGCAAGTCTGCTGTGAGCTGCTCATTAGGTTGCACTGGTTGCGGTGCTGGGCTAGCCGCTGGCGCACTAGGTGCAGGAGGTGATGCAACTGGTGATGGTGCTGTTGCTACTGGTGCTGGCTCTGGTTTAGTGTTTTCTACAGGTTTTGGTGGTGTTTGTGCCCGTTGTACAGGTTGTGGCGGTGGTGGCTCTATTGTTGTCGTTGCGGCTGGTGGCGGAGTCGTGGGTGCAGGTGGTGGCGGGGTTACTGCTTCTGGTTTGGGTGGTTCGACTTCAGGTTGCTGCTCAGGTTCTGGAGTTGGAGGATCGACAAGCACGACCTCAATTGGTTCTTCTTCTAGTTCTGCTGTGCGATTCCAGATGTTGTTAATCGTTAAACTCAATACTCCAACATGCAATGCTAATGAACCAATCAAGCTATATGCCAAAAAAGACTTAAGTGACTTGATTTCTCTCTCTCGCTGCGCGATAGCAATGTTGGAAACACTCATATTTTATTGCTAGTAGTTCTCACTAGTTTTCTAGATTAATGCTTTAGGCTACTCCTGTCAAGACAACCAACACAGCAGTTTACAATCGTCAAACATCTGCTTATTTGTTCAGCAATTACAGTTAAGAGATATTTATATCCTTTGTTAGTTAAACAAGCATGAAGCAATAGAATTTGTTCTAGATACCAAAATTACTAAGTTTGACTTCTTGTCTTTTGACAAGAGCCACTTTGACTTAGAAAATTTAATGATGCTATGACAATTATGTAACAAAGTTAAAACTATTTTTCGTTTGTTTTATTTTACTATTGAGAAGTTATATCAGTTTTGCTAACAGCGACAAGACTGAAGCTTGACTTGATGAACTTAGAGACAATACATGGGAATAAGTAATCTATTTGCAGCGGGCGGGATAGTAATGTGGCCGCTGCTGGGGTTTTCTATACTAGCGATCGCGCTAATTATCGAGCGGATTGCTTTTTGGGCAAGAATTAATCGTCGTCAAAGTCGAGTGGTGCGAGATGTATTGAATCTCTACCGTAAAGATAATGTAGTCGGTGCTATAGATAAACTGAAGCAAAATGCTGATTTGCCTATGGCGCGGATTTTTTTAGCAGCACTCGAACTTGAACAACCAACTCCCGAAGAATTTCGTCTTGCCCTCGAAAGTGAAGCCCAAGCAGAAATTCCACACCTCAAACGGTTTAACACAATATTTGACACAATTATCAGTCTCTCTCCACTTCTGGGACTTTTAGGAACAGTTTTGGGTCTAATTAATTCTTTTGCTTCGCTCAATTTGGGCGATCTTGGCGGTACACAAACAGCTGGTGTCACTTCAGGGATCAGTGAGGCGCTAGTGTCAACAGCGGCGGGACTTGTAGTTGCCATTTTCACGCTGTTTTTTGCCAATACCTTTCGCGGACTTTATCAACGTCAAGCAGCGTTGATCCAAGAATATGGCGGACAAATGGAATTACTCTATCGCCGTAACTACGAACAGAGGGAGATAACTTATGCGCCTGCCAGATGAACCAGAAAGTCCTGCCACAATCAACATCGTACCGATGATCGATGTGATCTTTGCAATTTTGACGTTCTTTATTATGTCCACTTTGTTTTTGACGCGATCGCAAGGATTACCAGTCAATTTACCAAAAGCAACGACCACACAAGTACAGCGCTCATCTACAATCACGGTGACATTAGATAATCAAGGTCAGATCGCATTAAATCGTCAACCTGTTGATTTAGCTGCACTCGAAGGAAGAGTTTCTGGCTTAATTGCACCTAATCAAGAAGCTGTTGTTGTACTCAATGCAGACGAACAAGTTAACCACGGTCAAGTCATCGCTGTTATGGATCGAATTCGTCGAGTTCCTGGAGCAAAACTAGCGATCGCCGCACAAAGACCGTAAAGTCTTTCGCTGCTTCTTGACAACTATTTTTATTAAGTTTAGATTGATGTCAGGTATTAGCGGTTGATACCTGACTTAGGTGCATTTTAAGGTTGCGTGTGGCAACTCGCCTGCAAGTAGCAGAGAGCAAAACCGCAACTTTATTTTTTCTGAGAATGCTCGTGCCATCTTGAGAACGAATCTTTCAGAAGTTCCTCCAATTTGCTGATAATTATATTCAATAGCTTTAGTACATAAATGCAAATGCCCTCCGACTCTCTTCGGGGCTATCCAGACAAAGTGCTAAGAGTAGAGTTTTGAATTCTCAGTTTTGTTAGCGTAGCGGTGTGTGAGCACGTTTTGAATTGAGGAACTTTCCTAACTTTCTTCTCTTAAACTCAACACTTCACAACTAACTATTTACTGTGAATTGTGCTTCTTACGAGTTAAGAGTGCAGCACTACTGTTAATAATGGTAAAAACGCGCAGACAAACCAACTCCAAGAGTGTAAGTTTGGTTTCGCTATTTCTTCTGGGTATGATAGCAGCGCATCAATTCTTTGTTCTAAGCGATCGCCAACTTGACTAGAAGCTAATGGCGCACAAAAAACATCTGATTCTAGGACGTGATGACCGACTACCATAAGTAAGGATTCAGCAAGTAGTAGCGGATCGACTTGTTGTGCAGCCCAATGATCTGCACGCAGTTCTCTTAAAACTAATAACTCTTGCCACAACGCATCAGTATTTGGTAGCCAAGCTGTACAATCGCGAATCCAACTAAGCCAGAAAAACCAAAACGTATCTCGATAATGATAATGTGCTTGCTCGTGAGTTAAGACAGAATGCAAATGTGCTGGTGCAATTTGCAGTAATCCTTGAGTGACAACTAATTCAGGTTGCCAAAAACCAATTTGTGCAGCAAATAAAGCGTCTGTATCGAGAATCCGAACATCTTTACCTTCAAGGTTTATTTTAGGACATTCGCGCGCGCGTCTAGTCGATTGCCAACCTTGCCAACCGAGCTTGATGCATAAAATTGCGGCAATTCCAAGACACGATGACGCTAGCATGTAGCTCAGCCAGCCTACTCTCAATCCTACCATTTGCCCCTGCGGTCCCATACATAGTACAGCGATCGCTGTCATGAGTAGCAGTGTAGGAGGAAATAAGAATAAAAATAAGACACGTTCAAAGCGCTGTTGCCAATTTCCTTCCAATACAGGCAAATGTCTTAACGACCAAGCAACTCCTAAGGCTACTAAGATAATGAGTAAGTGCATTACTTCTCCTCCCGTGCTTGACGTGCAGCTTGAATCCGTTGGGCGATCGCTTGCAATTTTTCTAGACTTGTTTGATCGAGACTATCTGCAAAAGCAGCAACAACATCAGGATTACCCACAGCCAAGAACCGATGCAACTGATCGTGGGCTTTAATCATTTGCGCTTGCTGTTTGGTAACTAGTGGACGCCAATAGAACGCTTTTGCTTTTTTATCACATGCTAGCCAACCCTTGTCAGTCAAACGCCGCAGTACTGTGGTAACAGAAGTATAAGCTAATTCGCGGTTGGGATCGCTCAAGATGCGATCGTGGACATCTTTAACAGTGACAGAACCAACTTCCCAAATAATATTTAAAATCTCTGTCTCTAAGGGACCAAGTGATAGTTGTTTTGGACTGTAGTCAGGCAATGGAGACATATTAGTCTGGATTTTAGATTAACTATTACTAAATCTCTGGTGTGAATTGTAAATGTGCCTTTCGACCAAAGTCGAGGCTACCCAAGCAAATTGTACCTTCGTACACTAAGACAAGGTTTTGGTTATTAAGTTCACGGAGGTGAACTTAGTTTATTTAGCAGCGAATTTATTCGCATTCTTTTATTTAGATTACCAGTTATTAACTTTCCTTTGACAGGCTGTCTTTTGACGCAGATATTTTTTCTATCTCAAAATCAACGTAATTTGGCGTATGGATTAATGAGGAAACACAAGCGTGAAAAAAATATTGTCAATTGTCTTACTTTTAGTCATCTGCACTTTCGCTTTGACACGTCCAGCTTTAGCCGCAGATGCTGCGAGTGGTGCAAAAATCTTTAGTGCAAATTGTGCGGCGTGTCATATGGGTGGGCGTAACGTTGTCGCTGCACAGAAAACTTTGAAGCAAGATGATTTAGATAAGTACAGCATGAACTCAGCAGAAGCGATTATCAATCAAGTGAAAAATGGCAAAAATGCTATGCCTGCTTTTAAAGGACGTCTTAACGATCAACAAATTGAAGATGTAGCAGCGTATGTGTTAGAACAGGCGGCTAAGGGCTGGACTTAAGTCGTATTAATTGAATGACGAGCCAAAATATACATACCTTGCCCTAAAAATCTATCTTTTGGGGCTTTTTGTTAACCACAAGTCATTTAGCAAGGTTGGTGTCGTATGGTTACGGGGATTATACCTCACTTCATTGTCCTAATAATCAGCACCAATATCTTTTTTGGGACACCGCAAGGAATTGAAGAACTTGTTCGAGGTGAGTGCACTGAAGCGATTCATCACTTATCCCAAGTGATTCAGTATCAAGATCATTTTGCTCCAGCTTACAGTAATCGATGTCTAGCCTACCTACAGTTAGAACAGTACCATCAGGCAATTCAAGATTGTCGCCAAGCAACGATCTTATCTCCTCACAGCACAGAAGCTTATTTACATCGAGGACTTGCTTATTACCGACTCGGTAATTATTCAAGTGCGATCGCCAGCTACAATCAGTTAATTGAGCAAAAACCTCATGATTTTCGCGCTTACTATAATCGCGGGATTGCCTTGTCTGCTATCGGAAACTACAAAAGTGCGATCGCATACAATCAAGCTTTGTGTCAAATTCCTCTCAAGGGGCAACTCTGAGCAGATATCTACAACGATCGCGGATTAGCACAGTTCAACTTACAAAACTACGAAGGTGCGATCGCAGATTTTTCTTTAGCAATTCGTCTCAACGCTAACGATGCGCGTGCTTATTACAACCGAGGATGTGCGTGTCAAAAACACGGCGACGAACACAATGCCATTCATGATTTTACTCAATCACTACGTCTCAATCCGGTAAATGTTGCTGCTTATGTTAACCGAGGTCTTGCTCGATATCAACTAGGCTATCAGCAAGCTGCGATCGCCGATTTACAACAAGCCGCCCAAGGCTACCTTCACCAAGGAGAAACAGCCGCCTGTCACAAGCTCTTAAAGCTACTCCAAATTCAACGCGACACCACCGAGTGGCAGATTGCCAGTATCGATGCTTGAGTGTGTGGACATTCTGTTATTCTTCATATTGTGTATTATGCAACGCCCATTATTTAACAGATTGTGCTTTATTAAACAGAATTTTCAACGTGCTTTCAAATAATAGCTGTAAATTTTTGTAATTGAAACTTGTGAATTTCGATGCGCTAGTTTACTTTATTGAATAAGTTATCCTGCCGTCTCAGAATTTATTTTGTAAAAAATGGTATAGCATACCATTTTTTAGATTAGCATAGATTGCACCAAGAAATGCACTCTGGTTTTTGTCTGTGCCAAATTCTGACTATAAATTCCATCACTCAATTTCTTCTAGTCTCAATTTTTCAGCACACTTATCGTCAGACAGCATCGACTTGTTCGTTCAGCGTAGTAAACCAAAAACAGGTAACGTTATAGGTTTTGTGGATTTGCTCGCTGCATTGCAAATATACTAGAGAACTTCTCTATGAAGCTTGCTCTTACAGTAGCAGTGTCGTTCATGTTTTAGGTTCATCGAGGCTACTGTTTTGCGTTCATGTTCGTGCAGATGTTGTGCGTCAGTTGAGCTAGTTTCCTTGTTGGTTGTGAGATTTAAAACGTTTCAGATTACATCACATCAAGACTAAGTAGAATTTTATGACTACACAGACAAAGCATGAACCGGAAATCACAGAGGTGCTGAGTTCTGAACTTCAGACCTTTTTCCTGGCAAATGTCCATGAAATAGAGCATTTTCCAATTGCAAATATTCTTTTTAAAGACATTGCGCCAGTTCTAGCGCAGCCAGGGATGCTGAGTCGTGCTGTCTCAGCAATTAGTCCGGTAGTGATGGAGTTGAAGCCAGATAAAATCTTAGCAGTAGATGCACGCGGGTTCATTCTAGGGGCTGCGTTGGCAGATCGTACTGAGGCTGGACTCGTGATGGTACGCAAGCCAGGCAAGTTGCCAGGTACCGTTCATCGCTTTGCTTACACCTGTGAATACAGTAGCGGACATCTAGAGGTTACAGATGGTGTCATAGACTACGGAGATCGTTGTCTAATTGTCGATGATTTGTTAGCAACAGGCGGTACCGCACGCGCAACGTCTGACTTTACTGTTGAACGAGGTGCAATCGTTGTCGGCTACTGCTTTATGGTAGAGATTGAGGCTCTTGAGGGGCGAAAGCGGCTGCATGATGGACCAGTACATACTATCTTTCGCTGTTGACTTGCTTGGTTATTGAACAATTCGGAGGAAGTCTCATGGAAGCACTAAGCTGGTTGAGAGAACCTGTTGACGAAGACACGACTCGATTTCGTTTGCAGGCGATGGTTGAGCGTGAGTTTAGTCAGAGAACCAGCACAACAGATCTCAAAACAATCTATCTATTTTTGACCCGAAAGTGCAATCTTGGCTGCCAGCACTGCTACATCGAAGGTGTCGGTCCAAATGCAAAGGGAGTTGACTTTAACTTCGAGACTATTCAGGGATTAATTGAGCAGGCGCGTCCTAACGGATTACGAAAGGTCAAGGTATCTGGCGGTGAACCAATGGTTCATAAAGAATTCCGGATGATTATGGAATATCTTGGCTCGATTGGCTTACGCGAACTTGTCCTAGAAACGAACGGTACACTCTTTAAACATGACACGCTCGCATGGTTAGAGAAAATTCCAAACTTGACAGTTTTTATCAGTCTCGATCATTTTGATCCTGAAGCGCACGATAAATTTCGAGGCAGAGTTGGTGCTTTTGACCGAACGGTGGAAGTGCTTCAAACGCTTGGTCAGACAAACATTGATAGTGTTGTCACCACAACCGCATATCGAAGCAATTACAATAAGATTGCGCAGATCATTGACTTGGTTCTCGGTTGGGGAATAAATCGGCATCGCACTCTTCTGAATATTCATCCAATAGGAAATGCCCGAGGACACCTCGACAATGCGATTACGCTGGATGAATGCGAAGAGTTGATTGGTAACTTACTAGAGTTAGAGAGTTTCCGCACCGGTCGTGCCTACATGACGCTTCCGCCAGCATTGATGCCACTGCAGTATCTCAACGGAGTGCATACCTGTGGCTGGGGAGACAATGTTTTGGGTATCCTCTCCAACGGTAATATTTCCATGTGCAGTGCGTCTTATGATGATGCAGAAATGATCGGCGGTAACGCATTTGATCAATCCCTTTTAGACATTTGGCACAACAGCCCGTTTTTTGAAGAACTGCGCCAGATTGGTAAGGGTAATGTCAAAGGAGTTTGCGGAAACTGCATCTTTTATAAAGTCTGCCGTGGTGTCTGCAAGATGAGCAGCTATGGACACTATGGTGAAAAGGATGCACCATATCCGTTATGTCAGGAGATTTATAACAGCGGACAATTCCCAAGCTATGCGCTGATCGATCCAAATCAGGACTCTACGTATAAGCGTGGTGTCATTCGCGAGCAGCGGGCAGAAATGGAACATACCGAACCGGAGAAAATTCACAGCTAAGCAATATGCAGCACAGGAATTCATCGATGTTCAACCAAGGCTGGCAAAAGTTAAGCGAGCAAACAAAGCAGGATGCGAACCTTGATTCACGTCTTGTCTGTGTTCAAGAGGCAGTGAGGTTTCGCTATGAACAAACTGATGATCCTGGTCATGATTGGTTGCATGTGATGCGAGTGTTGAAAAGCTGCAAGCAGATCGGTGCATTGGTTGGTGCAGATATGCAAATCCTTGCTTCCTCAGCACTTTTGCATGACCTAATCAATGTTCCTAAAAATAGCCCCAAACGTTCTGAGGCTAGCACAGCAGCAGCTAAAGCCTCAGAGGATATCTTGAGGAATGCTGGCTATGACGATATTGAAGTACAGCGTATCCAAAGAGTGATTATTGAACACAGCTATTCTCTTGGCTATCCCCCGTCATCGATCGAGTCAGCAGTTTTGCAAGATGCCGATCGGCTAGATGCGCTCGGAGCTATTGGCATTTTCCGTGCAGCAACCTGTGGGTGCCGACTTGGTGCTGCCTATTATCATCTCGACGATCCGTTCGCTAGCGATCGCGTCCTCGACGATCAGCAATACACCGTTGACCATTTCTTTACGAAGTTGCTTGATCTGGGCAAGCAAATGAACACTGCTCCGGCACAGGCGATCGCAGAACATCGTGTATCTTTTCTGCGTGATTTTTTAACTGAATTGCGGCTGGAAATCGTTGAGACCGCTTTTGGAGATTTCCCAA
Source organism: Gloeocapsopsis sp. IPPAS B-1203 (assembly GCF_002749975.1). Classification (NCBI taxonomy): domain Bacteria; kingdom Bacillati; phylum Cyanobacteriota; class Cyanophyceae; order Chroococcidiopsidales; family Chroococcidiopsidaceae; genus Gloeocapsopsis; species Gloeocapsopsis sp. IPPAS B-1203. The sequence goes on from NZ_PEIG01000007.1 coordinate 267,909, forward strand.
ATTAACTAAAGGAGAAAACGAAAATGCCAGATTAATCGCAGAATATCGCGTCTTGGAAATCGTTGAGGACGCTTTTAAAGATTGCCCAAATTAATTAAAGGAGAAAACGAAAATGCAAGACATGGTAAGCTTCGTATCTAAAACAATTCAAGAATCAGGTGGCAGTAACATTGATCAGGCAAAACTTGCCGATGTTTCAGCAACACTTGTTTCAGAAGTGATACAAGAAGTCAGTGCAGAAGCTGCGAGTGAGGCAGCAATAGAAGCTGCGGCGGAAGCATCGAGTGAAGCTGCGGCAGAAGCTGCTGCTGAATCGGGATTTGGAGCGCCTCGCTTTGGTGGCTTTCGCTAAGTTTTGCCGTGAGTTAATTTATGTTGCATGAGGATGAGAAGCACGCGATATCACTTGAAGCATTTTCTGATGAAATTGTTTCTCGTTTGAAGGATGTAGATGACATCGATCCCGTTTCTCTAGCACAGCTATTTTCCATGAGCTTTGGAAAGAATGCATATTCGCGTGCTTTGTTTTCTGCACTTCAAACTGCCTTACTTTGGCGAACCGTTGAACATGCACAACGTCATACTATCTATTACAAACGAGAAGTTTATGCGGCTTGGCAAGAGTCGTCACAAACAAAACGCACGAGTTTAGATGGTTTGCCAACAATCGACCGCGCTACTATCACTAGCCACTTTCCTGAATTCATTGCCAATGACGTACATCTGCGTTCCGTTTGTCATACCTCAGGCACAACTGGACAACCGTTGGAAATCTACAAATCCTTTGAGGAGGTTAATTTCATTGGTCGGTTCTTCACCGAGTTGTTTCAGCCAGCTTTTACAGTGCCAAGTCGCCCTCTGACATTGAGCTTTCCCACACCGCATCATGGTGTACCTGTCCCAATGCCGAGTCCTGGAATTAGCTTTGTCAGCGGAGTTACAGATGATACCCTCATCCGTGATGCTCTGCGGGTTTTGTCCACTGAATACCACGTGGTCAATCACGATCGCCGCATCTCCATCCTTAGCGGAATGGCATTTCAGGTGCTATTTTTTACCAGTTTCCTTCTAGAGCAACAAATTGATCCAAAGAGCTTTCAGCTAAGGTTAATCAACGTGGCTGGAGGTTTCGTCCCCCTGCACTGGCGACGGTTCCTCGGCGACGCATGGGGTTGCATTGTTAACGATCGCTTTTCGTTGACCGAGACGGTAGGAGGTGCTTCACGCTGTCATACTTGCCAATGGTTCAAGCCTGATCCGCACGTTTTTTTTGAGGTGATTGAAGTTGATTCTGAAGAACCTGTTGACGAAGGAATCGGACGTTTAGTAGTTACGAACCTGTATCCATTCGCGCAAATGATGCCGCTGATTCGGTATGTAACCGGTGACATCGTGCGCTGTCGTACCTGTCATTGTACGCCTTCACCAGTTTTCCAGTTCCTGGGACGGGCGCGAAATAGTATCAGTTCTGGCAGCGGTAAGAATCGGCGGTGGTTCATCTTCTCAGCAGAACTGCATGAAGTTCTAGCAGGAATTCCGGATCTTAATGTTTATGAGTGGTTTTCCAATGTTCGAGAAGTCAAGGATCGTACTGTTGGTTCGCTTCCCATTGTCGCTCTCAAAAGTTCAGAAAACAGCAATGGTCAGCTTGAGATTCTGCTATCGGTAGAATTGAAATATGCACCGCACTGTTATCCAGAACGATTGCGCGAAATTGAAAAATTGATTGTCGAATATCTCAAAAATGTGGAAGGCAGCGAATTTGGTGCGGCTTACGATAGCGGAGAAATGACTTTCACAGTTCAGTTTCTACCCCCTGGAGGACTCAAAGACTCCTACATCATCAAAATCTAACTGCACCGCGTCGCAAAGGAGGTTAAAGTGCTGGTGCTGACGACGTCAACTGCGACGGAAATAGCTTACCGTGTTGCCAGCAAATTAAACGTACCTATCGAGGTACTTGTGACGCACTATTTCCCAAACGGTCAAATCGAGGTTGTTCCTCCAAAATCAAACACGCATGTTGATGAAGTTTGTCTATTTCAGTCATTTCCTGATAGGGTCAACGATCGCCTAATCGAGTTATTGCTGGCACTTCAGGCTGTTCGCATTTTGAAACCTCGTCATCTAACGATTGTGCTGCCCTACCTTCCCTATACGCGCTCAGACAAGCCTGTGTCTACAGGCGCATTGCTCCCGTTTTCTGCTATTGCACACTTGATTGAACAACCCTGCATGACTCGTCTAGTAACGGCAGAGCTTCACGTTCCTCAACTTGCAGTTGCATTTCGTTGTCCAGTGGTAGAGATCGATACGATGCCGATGTTTGCCCAATACCTTCGCCAAAGCGATTTGGGATCAGTTGTTGTTGTCAGTCCTGATCTTGGCGGTGCAAAACGAGCCGAACGACTGGCAGCTGAACTTCATGTGCCAGTTGCCGTCATGCGTAAAATCCGACACGGTAACGTCAAAGAAAGTATTGAAATTCTTGGACAGGTGAAAGGAAAGTGTGCCGTTATTGTTGATGACGAAGTTAATTCTGGTGAGTCACTCATTTCAGCTGCTAAGCTGACGCTCAGTGCTGGTGCTACGAGTGCAATTGCTGTCGCCGTTCATCCTCTTTTTACTCTTGAGGCGATTCACCGGATCGAACAATCGCCATTGCAGCACGTCCTAGTGAGTGATAGCGTTCCCTTGACATCAGTGGCTACAAATAAAATAGAGGTGCTGTCGCTCACTGAAATTCTTGCTGAGATGCTTCACTGAGATACCAACTTCTCGGCATCTTGAGAAAAAGCAATCATCACACGGTTGAATTCAGAACCGAGCGCACAATCCAAAGCCTCCTCACCTCTTATATAGGGAAAGACGACGCGCTTGATACTGTTGAATCGGGTGGCATGATGTGCAAGGATAGATACCGCCGCCCGAAAATCGTTAGCTCCTTGGGCAATTGAACCGACTAACTGAATTTCGCGGTAATGCAAGTCATTAGCACTCAAGCGCACATTGTCGGAACCCAAAACCGACTGAAAAAGTACAACACGTCCATTTCTAGCAGCAATACGGATTGCCCACTCAATCGCCGTACTTCCACCACGTGTGCAAAAGACCGCGTGTGCTCCCCAACCATTTGTCAGATCTTTGACAACATCTACCAGAGTTTCATCGAGAGCGCCGACATAGTCTGCTCCTGAAGCACGTGCTTGCTCAAGCCCAGCGACATCATTATCAAAAACGAGAACGCGCACCCCTTTTAGCATCAGCAGAATTACGTGTAAAAGACCCATTGTGCCACTGCCAATGACTACCGCCGTCTCGCCTGACGCGATCGCTCCTCGATTGACGCTCCGTAGGGCGCAGGCTATTGGCTCTGCAAGCGCCGCAGTCAACATATCTACGCTCGCAGGCAATGGAAAGACTTGATAGCGTGGCACTGTTATACAATTGCTAAAACCTCGTGGTCCTTGAGGTAAATTAGTGGTCGTTGGGTTCAAGTAGGCGCAGTGGTTATCTAATCCGCGCCGACAAGCTTCACAGTGTCCGCAGCGAGGCATCAGTGCGATCGCAACTGGTGTTCCAGGAGCAAGCGGTGAATGAGAACTGCTTCTATCTGATTCGACACGTCCGCAAAGTTCATGCCCTCCCCAGTAAGGATAAGTCTTTTTAGCACCGCGAAAAACTCGTTGTTCAGGCGTGCAAATACCACAAAGATGAACTTGAACCGTGACAAACTCTGGTACGCACGGAACCTCGATCTCTTGTAACGATGCCTTATGTGGAGCAGTTATGACTAACCCAGTGACAGATGTATAGTGCATGAGGGTCATACCTAAATCTCTCCCCCAATATCAAACCACAAGAGCCATGACATCATTTCATCACTAAATATAATATGCTGAAATTACAAGGCTATGATGCTTTCTTTAGCTTCTTTAATGATTTTATTGAGCTTCATAAAATGCTGTCATTATAGTACAAGCTCATTTGTTCAATTTGTTAGTAATAATTGGCTCTCTAACAAATTTAAAGCGAATTATATTGTTAATGACTGAAATGCTCAAAACTAGAATTTAATTGTATTGATAATTCTTAAAAAAAGCCATAAAAGTTAAATGTTTTTGTTGTTCGTCAAGTAAGTATTACAATTTTTAGTAAAAATAGCAGTATGTCAAAAATTGGCAATTAGCTTGTAGTATTAAGCTATTTATTTGCGGCTTATACTGTTTCGCTATAAATTAGCTACATGCATAGGTACGGAAGAAACTGAGGAAGTACGACTCATCTGTTGGCGAGCTTTAGTGTATAGATATTAGCTCATCACTCTAGTATGACAGCTTGTCTTTTGACTGTAAGCACCACATCAATTAATTTAATTCAGGCAATCTGCGATGCATAAGTCTGTGTTGCAAGTGCGATCGCTTCAATGTCCTCTTGGTGTGAGATAACAGAAGTGAAAATATCGTTCTCTTTATTTTGGATTACATTACTAAACTTAGCCTTTACAACTTTCGCCTTGACTGCTGTAGCAGGAGAAACACAGCAAACCTTAAATAATACTGTATCTAAAATAACTTTACTCAAACTTTTACGACAATATCGGTCTAATATCCCTCAACTTAGTGAAATCAAACATTCACATACAAGGGCAGAATTATTAACTCAGCAGCGACCAACAATTGATAGTCCATCCGAACCAATCATTGTAGATGATGAAATTTTAATTGAAGTAGAAGGCATAAGAGACACTCCTACTACCTCAACTCCCATTTACGAAATTACTGAAGAAGAGATTCAAAGGCAAAGACCTAATAGTTTAGCCGAAGTCTTACGTAACTTACCAGGGTTTGCGATTAATGACGCTGGCTTTGGTGCAGATATTCACACAGGGACATTCTACCGAGGAAATTCAATTAATCAATCAGTATTTCTTCTCAACGGTAGACCAATTAATACTAACATCAGCACCTATCACGGTAATATTGATCTTAATAGCATTCCCGTTGATGCAATCGAGAGAGTAGAACTTTCTAGTGGTACAAGTTCAACGTTGTACGGTTCAGAAGCCTTTGGTGGTGTTGTCAGCATTATTACCAAACAGGGAACAGAAATTCCTCGATTTAATGGTTTAGCAGAATTTGGTTCATACGATCGCTCTAATTATCGTGCCAGCTACGGTGGAACTTTTGGACCTCTGAGACTAAATTTTGGTTACGAAGATTTCTTTGCTGAAAACCGTTATCCGGTTCCTGAGGGCGCAGCAAATCGCGATGCGGAAGGATTACTGTTTAATGGAGACACTGCAACAAGTAATTATTATGGCAGTGCTGTTTTAGATTTAGATAATAGTAATACCCTTAGTTTAGATGCATACATCATTAGTAGTCGTCGCGGTTTACTTTATTTTGGTTTTCCTCTACAACGCGATCGCTTAGACCATGATGTTGTCAATATTGGTTTATCATGGCGAAGTTTACTCAATGGTAGTGAAGATTCAATTTTAAATACAACACTTTCTTATAACCAAGACTACTTTAGTACTTACGGTCCCACACAAAACATTTTCTATCGTCAAGGTATTCTCAATTCACAATCTATTGCAGCACGAGTAGAACATGAATGGCAATTGAATCCAACGAATAACTTACACTGGGGATTAGATCTACGCAACAGATATTTAAATGGTGATGTTTTAAGCACTGATCCTGATAGGATAGCCCTGAACGAAACCGAATATCGTGAAAGGTTTGAAGGTGCTTTATTTGCCTTAAATACCTGGAATATTAATGATGCTTGGCAAGCTGAATTAGGACTTAGACAGAATGTTACAAGTGAATACGGAAGTTATTTAAATCCAAGTGTCGGTTTACGCTGGGATGCAAGTCCAAATGTGGCGCTACGCGGTAGCTGGGTTTCTGTACAACGTAACCCTGGCTTAGATCAGTTATATGTTTATGATACTGTTCACAACTGGCTACCAAACCCAGATTTAGAACCCGAAACAGGTTCATCATGGACAGCAGGCGTTGATGTCCAATTTGCAACTAATTTGACAGGGCAATTTACGTATTTTGGCAGTAGTTTAAGCGATCGCCTCGGAATTCAGTTTGGACGCTGGGCAAACATTGGTTTAGTCAATACTAATGGTTTGGAAGCAGCCTTAAGGTGGCAAATTGCTCCTCAATGGTCAACATTTGTTAACTACACTTACACAGATGCTAGAATTGCCAGCGGCGTGGAACAAGGATTACAACTCGGTTTTGTCCCTTACTCAGTCGCACAGCTAGGAATTGGTTATCAATCTCAAGGATGGCAAGTCAATTTATTTGCAAGTTACTTCAGCGGTGCGCGTCGGGCGTTCTTCAACACTCCTGGTGTGAATAACACTGATTTTTCTCCATCTTGGCTCAATTTAGATGTTGGCGTACGAGTTCCTTTACTTAGTAATCTCGCGCTAACATTGTATGTAGAGAACTTAGCTGATGTTGCCTACGAAAAATCAAACCGGATTTATCATCCTGGCAGGACATATCGTATAGGTATCACCTCTGATTTTTAAGGAAATGTATGCGAGCCAGAATTGAAAATATGGTTCTTTTCCTTCACCGTGAGGATGTGCCAAGTTTTAAAAAAGGTGGCTCGGTAGTACGTAACAGTTATTTTTGGGCGCTACGATCAATTGCTGGTCAAGCTTCGCGGTATCGCGACTGGGAATATGAAACTGAGGTTTGGCTAGCTCTGTGTCGTATGCTATTGTCTTTTTCAGAGTCGGGTTATCTTGGTTTGAAAGAAACAACGATAGAGTTTCCCCTGTCTCAAGGTGAAATTCCAGCAGTTTTACGACCTATTGCTACTTGGCAAGAAGAGTAATATATCCGATCCTCTAGATATAATGACTCGGTGTTTCTACGTAAGATCTTTACTATGCATGGAATTTAAATAAAGTTTTAAAGAATCCATGCGATCGCACATAGACAGACTTGGTAAATATACGTATATTTTTATACATTATGCTATCGCAATTAAAACTGTCATGCCTATTTTAGAAATTCAACGTGCAGAAAAAATTCATGACTATATCCAGAAACTAGAAAAACTCACAAACTTACCACTAAGGAGTTCTCCAGTCATTCTAAGTTCACCGCGTCAACAAATTTCCTTAGAACTTCCTAGGGAAGTTAAGCAATCTTATGAATATGTTGAGCAGTTATACGAAGATATTAGTGAACACGAACTACTATTTAAAGCAATTAAAACAGGTTGGGAGTATATTAACTCAGGCTACAAAATTGTTCCTACCAGTAAAGAAGATTATTTTCAACAAATTAATAAATCTTATGTTTTTCAAGTTGCTAAAGAACGAGGTTATAGCGTAAGTGACGATTACTTGAAGGAGCATAAATTTTGCTATGGACAGTATGAAATGTACTATGCTGTTCACGAAATAATGCAACGTAATGCCTTTGACTTTTTATTAAGTAAATCTTATTCTCAAAATTTTATTCATACATACACAAATTGGTATAAGTGTGTAAAACTGATTTCTTCTCAATTTATTATTCCGCTGACAAGTACAGTTCAAAAAAATCCGCATATTCTAGATCAATTATGGGTGGTTTCTCATAATATCAATCAACTTCGATTGTTAGGGATAGAAATTATGGGTGAAGGTGAGTTTTTAAGTAGAAATCAACGAAAAACAAACAATACCGTGCTCTTAAACCAATTAGGATATGAGATTTATCAAGTTGCCAGTTGGTGGTGTCGCGTAGATCCTTATCGAGTTATTTGTGAATTTCTCAAAGCATCAGGTATTTTTCCAGATGCAACTAAATATCTCATTGGTGCTGAACTAAATACGATAGATGAATACGTGTGTGGAATTTGTCATGCACCGATGGTAAGGTGGGGTTGGGATTGGATTCAACGCTATCAAATTGGTAATAAGACAGTATTGGCGCATAAAGATTGTGTCGCCCGCAAGCATCATGCTGGGCACTAAAGATAACGCGCAATCGCAAAGATCGTGCCACCTAACAATGCACCAGCAGGCACTGTAATTAACCATGCCATAATTATGCCCTGCACAGTTTTAAATTGAATTGATTTATTACCTTGTACAAGTCCAATTCCGACAACTCCACCAACAAGTGCATGGGAGGTAGAAACCGGAATTCCAATCCGCGAAGCGAGTAAAATTGTCGTTGCAGTAGCAAGTTCAGCACAAAAACCTGCACTCGGTTGTAGTGGAATAATACCTTCTCCAATCGTAGCAATGACTTTTTTACCCCAAACTGCTAATCCTGTAACAATTCCTGCACCACCTAAAATTAAAATCCACAAGGGAATTGTGATTCCATCAACAGGAACAGTATTATTTAAACTAATATAGTTAATTACTGCCAAAGGTGCGATCGCATTACCCACATCGTTAGAACCATGTGCAAATGCAACAAAACACGCACTCAATAGCTGAAATTTAGCTAGCTGTTTTTCGACTTGAATGATATCTTGCTTCACACCATTAAGTTGTTTCCAACTCACCATTGTCAGTGAGATTGCTGCGATCGCACCGATCCCAATTGGAAAATCGTGTTTGGGAATATTCCAATGCAGTTGTTCGTGAAAATATGTATAAATTGGTTGACTAATTTTTGGCAATACAATAACCCCAAAAACACTCAAAAGTGCAGTACTTAACCAAGGAATCCACTCATTTAACTGCTGGATAGAATTTTGGCGATCGAGAATCGAGAACTTGATAACCCTATAAAATAAAGCTGCGATTGTGCCACTAATAAGTGGAGTGACAACCCAGGCTAAAGAAATAGTACCAATTAATGACCAATCAATTGCTTGAACCCCAACAGCTACCCAACTAAAACCTGCGATCGCACCAACAACAGCATGAGATGAAGACACTGGAAAGCCACGCGATGTTGCAATTTGCAGCCATAATCCAGCGGCTAGCAATACCGAAAACATTCCAATCAACAAAACTTGCGGTTCTGCAACAAAAAAAGCTGGATTGACAATTTCAGTTGCTAAAGTTTCTGATACTTCATGACCAAATAGTACAGCACCAGCAAATTCTAAAACTCCAGCAATAATCAAAGCTTGGCGGAGAGTGACAGCTTTTGAACCGACAGAAGTTCCCATAGCGTTAGCAACATCATTTGCTCCTAAATTCCAAGCAACATAAAATGCCAGTAATGCAGTTAATCCTAGCTGTAGTATCATTTTGCTCTAAGGTTGCTACAAATAAGGAGCAGAGAAGAATACTCTTTTCTATCTATTCAAAACTCAAAACTCAAAACTCACCACTACTCACCTTTGCTTGCGCCAGTGGGGATTAATAAATTCACTCAAGCCTTCACCTAACAAGGATAATCCGACAACAAGTAATGTTAATGCCATTCCTGGAAAAAATGCTGTCCACCAAATGCCAGTAGGTAGTGCTTGTAAAGCTTGGCGTAAATCGTGTCCCCATTCAGGAACTCTTGGCGGTAAGCCTTGTCCCAGAAACCCTAAACTTCCTAGCGTTAAAATTGCATCAGCAGCATTTAGAGTAAACAACACCGGAACACTCTGAATCACATTTAAAAATAGATATCGCGAAATTACTCGCCAAGTTGATGCTCCCATAGCTTGAGCAGCTTCGACAAATAATTCAGTTTTGACACTGACAGTATGGTTGCGCACAACACGATAATACTGCGGTATGTAGGAAATGCTAATTGCGATCGCTGCATTGAATATTCCTCTTCCTACAACAAACGCCAGTGTAATAGATAGTAGCAATCCAGGAAGAGTATAAATTGTATCCATTAAAAACAGCAAAGTGCGATCCAAGCTACCACCTAAATACCCGCTTACAAGCCCCAATGGCACACCAATAATCAAACTCAACATCGTAGCAAGAACAACAACTTGCAACGCTACCTGTGTACCATACAGCGTTCGCGAAAAAACATCGTAACCTTCCCGATTTGTGCCAAACCAGTATTCTGCTGAAGGTGGTACGTGACTGGGGTTATTCAACGATTCTAGTGGGCTTTGAATCCATCCCCAAGCTTGAAACACTGGAGCAAAGATAGCAAGCAGTACAAAAATCAGGGTCATCATAAACCCAATGCGCATCAGTTGTCGCGAGACGCTCAAATTACTAGAAGATTTTAACCTTAGGGGAAGTGGGTGTTTCGTTACAGCCATCGATGATTGCACTATGAGCAGGATCTGCTGACCATTTTTACAGAATTGTCTCCGTTTTTGACAAGAGCAATTGGAAATCGCACCTCTAAAAACAAAGTCCGCCTACGCGGACTTAAATTCATGATTTTGACGAACACAATTACAAATTGGCTTCAATCAACTGGCGGTATTGACTCTTTTGTTTGATACCTTTAACTTCCATTAAGAGTTCTTGATTTTTGAACAATTGAATAGTTGGTGTTCCAGACACTCCGGCAGTTTCTGCAATATCGCGCTCTTTGTCGATATCAATTTCTACAAAGTGAATTTTGCCATCAAACTCGTCTACTACTTTATTGAGAATTGGTTTTAATGTGTGACAAGGACCGCAGCCAGGGGCGACATACTTAACCATCATTAAGCGATCGCTTTCGTGGAACAACTTACGTAAAGCATAACCACCTTGATGACGTGTTGTACTCAAATTAAATTCGCCATTCTCCTCTGTCTTGACTGCTTCGTGAACTAGCTCATTATCTAAGTGTAAATTCTCTCCCTCTTGATGAAATTCTTGAATTAAACCATTAGAAGACAACCACCGTTCAGCTAACATTGCTGCCATACAACCTGAACCAGCCGCCGTAATTGCTTGACGATATTCATGATCTTGCACGTCACCTGCTGCAAACACACCTTCAACACTTGTTTCTGGCGAACCAGGCTTGGTGACAATATAGCCTACATCGTCGAGTTCAATTTGTCCTTGAAACAGTGATGTATTTGGTTTATGTCCAATCGCATAAAATAGCCCTTTGGCATGAATTTTGCCTTCTTCACCAGTTTGGGTATTGCGGACTTTTACGCCTTCCATATGCTTTTCGTTCCCAAACACATCTATTGGTTCGGTATTCCAATGCACTTGAATTTTGGGATTACTCAAAACGCGGTCTTGCATCGCTTTACTTGCCCGCATTGTGTCACTTCTGACCAGCATATGTACTTGCGAACCATACTTGGTAAGGTAAATTGATTCTTCAGCAGCAGAGTCTCCACCACCAACTACCGCAAGTTCAGCACCATGAAAAATCGGTGTTGCACCATCGCAGATTGCACACGCTGAAATTCCTCGACTCCAAAACTCACCTTCGCAAGGTAATCCTAAGCGCTTTGCTGTCGCACCAGTGGCTATGACTATACTATTCGTTTTAAACTCGCGTTCTTCTGAACGTACTGTAAACGGACGTTGACTTAGATCAACGTAGGTAACATCTTCTGTATATAACTCGGCTCCCCAGCGTTCAGCTTGCGCTTTCATCTGATCCATCAAATCAGGTCCTGTAATACCTTGGGGAAAGCCTGGGAAATTTTCTACTTCTGTCGTTGTCATGAGCTGTCCACCAGGCAAACCACCAACTTGAAAGCCTTCAAATACAATCGGTTTGAGGTTAGCTCGTGCAGCATAAATTGCAGCCGTATACCCAGCTGGACCCGAACCAATAATTACCAAGTTCTCTACTGTTGGATTTGTCATGGATACTTATATAAACTCATAATGACTACGTTTAAATTAGTATAACAAAAAGTTACATATAGGGCTAGCGACACCGTTGCGGATTTTAAATCGAGAGCAAAGTTAAAGAATATCTTGTAAATCCAAGACAAATCCTGGTAGCACGTCTTCACCAGATAAGCTGACAGGTGAGTTTAGTATTTCTACTGGCAGTCCTTGACATGGTACGTTGTGGCGAGGACACCTCGCCACCTTGTCGTGACGATAAATTTCCACACGCTGGTTTTTCGGGTCGATTAACCAGCCTAAGCGTACGCCGTTATCGCAGTATTCTTGCATTTTCGCTTGAGTAGTTGCTATGTCATCACTTGCAGACATCAATTCCACCGCAAAGTCAGGGGCTAAAGGTAAGAATCTATCAGGATCTGGGTTTAGAGCAGCAATTCTTGCTTGTTTTACCCACGCTGCATCGGGAGAACGAGTTGCTCCATTGGGGAGTTATGACGCCAGTCGAGGAATCAAAGGCTACTCCAGTACCGTCATTTTCTGCTTAATCTGATAAACGTTGGGTAAGTTTAGAATTTCGCTTACCAGTTCCCCAACCAGTTGGTAGCGACATCTCGATTTCCCCTGTAGCGGCGCGTTCTAATTTGAAGTCTGGATTTGCCTGACAAAGTTGATAAAACTGCTCATCTGTTAAATCAACAACCGAATGTAAATCTAGGGTAATAGCAGTCATTGTTGCTATCCAGCTTAACTAATCCATCTATAAATATTGTGTGCCACTTGAGGTACTGTACAGATGCGATCGCACTTCTGCCATACTCTTCATCAAGAGACTATTGCTAGAACACATAGTTTTTCAAACAAAAATACACCAAAATGCTAGCAATATGCTATGATTTTAGAAAGTTAAAAACTGCAAATATATGGCAAACCTAAGTTTACGGGATGTTCCAGAAGAACTTTATCAACGAATTAAAGAAATTGCAGATCAAGAACGTCGCTCGGTAAATCAGCAGATTATTGTACTCTTAGAGCAGTCATTACAACAAAAGCGATCGCGAAGTGAAGTATTAGCAAGTATCGCTCAACGAAACGCCACAATTGCCAAACGTGTTGGCATAACGCCTGATTCGGCACAAATGATTGCAGAAGATCGCCAGCGTTAATGCTATTAGTAATTGACAGCAGTGTTTTAGCGAAATGGTTGTTCCCAGAACCATTGCACTCACAAGCAAGAACTGTATGTCAAGATTGGGAATCCTCAAAAGTTGAATTGATTGCTCCTAATTTGATATTTGTTGAGGTTGGTAATATTATTTGGAAAAAGCAGCGTTTGGGCTTGATTACGCAAGAAGAAGCAACAAGTTCGATCTTTGACTTACTCGATTTAGAGATTCCAACTGTCGAGTCGCAAGTTATCTTAGCAGAGGCTTATAGTTTAGCAGAACGCTTGGATCGAACAGTCTATGATGCCTTATATCTTGCGTTAGCTCAAGTCAATAGTGCTAATATGATGACTGCTGATCTCCGCTTATATAATGCGGTTGCTTCAAAGTTAGATTTTGTGGAGTATTTGGCTAATTATCAAGGGTTAGCAGATAGAGAATGAGCAGTGATCGCGCGGAGCGCAGCACTATAAATGCGATCGCGTCTAGCGTGGGCAAAACCCAATCGCACTTTCAATTCAACAAAAGCAAAACTGCACGTTCGTTAACATCACAGTAATACAGGCGATCGCCCGCATTGCTTGTAACGCTAAAATCAATATGCTGTGTATGTGAATGTCTACACGTTAAAAATTTATGAGTATTCGTGAGCTACTTGATCAACAACGATCAGAAATTCTCCGCATTGCGGCTCAACATGGAGCGTACAATGTGAGGGTTTTTGGTTCAGTAGCACGAGGTGAAGCACGACCAGATAGTGACATTGATTTGTTAGTAGAACTAGAATCGAGCCGCAGTCTTTTAGATCGCGTGGCACTGATGCAAGACTTAGAAGATTTATTAGGCACGAAAGTGGAAGTTGCAACCGAAAAAGGACTACAAGCGAGTATCCGCGATCGCATTTTGTGCGAAGCATTGCCCTTGTGAAGAACGATCAGTTTTACTTAGCTGATATCATTCAACGGATTGAGCGCATTGAGACATATACTCAAGAGGGTAAGGATGTTTTTTTAGAGGCTCTTATTATTCAGGATGCGGTGATTCGTAATGTTGAAGTGATTGGAGAAGCTGTTAAAAGACTATCTCAAGAACTACGGCAAAGTCATCCTGAAGTTCCCTGGCGGCGGATAGCTATCTTTACAAGACGTCTTGATTCACGGATATTTGGGTGTCGATCTCAATGAGGTTTGGAACGTAGTAGAGCAAAATTTGCCTGATTTCAAAAGAAACTTAGTAACAATACTACAGAAATTAAGTGAAACTTAAGTATTAAAAGGACTTTATTTCGATTGCGTGTAGTGCAACATTTTTTATGCGATTGCGCGTAGCGCAGCACTAAAAGCGATCGCACTTTCAATTCATCAACAGCAAAATTGCACTTTTGTTAATCAGTAATGCAGGCGATCGCGCTATGGTTAAGGTTAAGTCATAACTTGGGAGTAATTTTAAACCACTAGCGAGCAATTACTTAGAGACGATTGATAATGAGTATTGAACAGACAGTTATAGAAAAGCTAAAACCCTTCCTGTAGAAAAACAGCAGGAAGTCCTTGATTTTGTTGAGTTTCTCCAAAGTAAAATACTTGAAAATTCTCATCAAGAGCGCGTACCAGTATCTGTGTTTACCCTTGCGCAGCAGTATATTGGCTGTGTGGAAGGAGCAGAAGATCTATCTACTAATAAGAAGTATATGGAAGGTTATGGTGCGTGATTATCGCGTTACGTGAGTCTTTGCATGAACCAGAAGCATGAGACAGCTGGTTTTAACTCCCAAGTTCAAACGCGCTTTTCGCAAGTTTGTCAAATGCAATACTGAGCTTCTTCTACTGAGTGGCATGGTAGCGATCGCTCGTTGTTATGTCAGATAAATTTAGCTACTGGTTTTTGTATTTTACAAAGGATTCCAAAATGCCAGTGATTTGAATATCCCAAAATCTCGGTAATTCAACGTCCAAACTGGACATTGATAGCGTTGGGCTAATAAGATAACTGACGCATCCTCTAGGCTACCTTGCCACTGCGGTAACGTTCGTATCATAGCAGAAATCTCGTGGAAATCGATTTGGTTGAGTGGTATGATATGTAGGCTCTCGTGCATTACAGTCAGAGTACTTTGAGCTATAGTTGGTGTTGCTCGGTAAAGCAGCCATTTGTATACTTCAAATATTACTGGCAGTGGTGTTAGCAATGTAGTTTGAGATTGGGAAAGTTGCTTAAATCCAGCTTGACAAACATCATGATCTCTATCATTAGCTGAAAAAAGTCCAATTAGTGGTCCTGCATCTAAAATTAATTGTTTGAGTGTTTGTTGCAACGTTATCTCTCGTTGGCGATTGCATCACGATCCTCAGCGTTGTCAGCTGCGTTGCATGAAGCATTTTGAACGATGCCTGCAAGACTTAAGAGTTTCGATACATCTTTTCGTGCTAGTTTGTCTTCTAGAGCCTCCTGTACCACACTCGACAAAGTTTCGTTTGGATGGTCTATGAGATACTTGTTGAGGCGCTCGGCTATATCATCAGGTAAATATATCGTTCGTTTCATCGCTATTCGTCTATGTCATACTTTTATCTTACCTTAATGTAGTAGTACTAAATGAGTCAATGGTTGCCAGCAGTGTAGGTGATTGCGCGTAGCGCAGCACTATAAATGTGATCGCGAAGCATGAGCAAAGCCCAATCGTACTTTCAATTACATCAATAGCACTTTCGTTAATTATCACAGCAATACAGGCGATCGCAACCCCAATTACCAATTACCAATTACCAAATTTAAAGTGATTGTAAAGTTTCCTGTTTCTTGTGGGCATATTAGTGAGTGAATGCTAAACAAGTCCACGCAGGAGAAGCCCACGATGCAGGTAGAGACTAAGGAATTGAGTGAAAAAATTCGGCAGCAGTTTGATACCGGACCATACCCCCGAATTGCGTTAGAGAAGTCACCAAAAAATGATGCGATCGCGCTGTATATTCATAGCTTAGTCAATGCATATTATTTACGCAATCAAAAAGTGATCAGTACCGAAGGTAAGCTGATTTTAGATGCTGGATGTGGTTCAGGGTATAAGTCACTGATTTTAGCTGAAGCAAACCCTGGTGCCAAGATTGTGGGTGTAGATATCTCTGCCAACTCGATTGAACTAGCGAAACAACGGTTGCAATATCACGGCTTTGACAATGCACAGTTTTATGTATGTAGGATTGAAGAATTACCGAGTTTAGGTTTGCAGTTTGACTATATTAACTGTGATGATGTGTTGTACTTGTTGAGTGAACCTGCGGTTGGATTGCAGGCGATGAAGTCGGTTCTTAAGCCTGATGGTATTATTCGTGCTAATTTACATAGTTCATTGCAACGCACCCACTACTACCGCGCTCAAGAAGTCTTCAAGATGATGGGGTTGATGGATGATAACCCACAAGACTTAGAGATTGACTTGGTGCGAGACACAATGAATGCATTGAAGGATCACGTCAAACTCAAATCTGTCACTTGGAAGCCTGAGTTGGAGACGGATAAAGAACGCATTCTCATGAACTACTTGTTCCAGGGAGATAAAGGCTATACGATTCCAGAGTTGTTTGCTGCGCTGAGAACTGCTGAACTTGAGTTTATCAGTATGATCAACTGGCGACAATGGAATTTGATGGATTTGTTTAAGGAGCCTAACAACTTACCAGCATTCTTAGCAATAAGCTTACCAGAAGCAACGGTAGAAGAACAACTAACTTTATTTGAATTGTTACATCCAATGCATCGCTTGATAGACTTTTGGTGTGGTCATCCTCAAGAAAGTAGTGAAGTTACATCAGTTGCAGAGTGGAGTTTATCTGATTGGCAAACTGCGCGAGTTTATTTAATCCCTCAGATAAAACAGCCAGAAGTCAAGCAAGAAGTTATTAAATGCATCAATCAACGTAAACCTTTTGATATCAATCGTTTTTTACCACTTTTTGAACACGCCATATCTATTGATAGTAGTGTTGCAGCTTGTTTGTTACCTTTGTGGGATAGTTCACAGTCAATCAAGGCGTTGGTAGAACGGTGGCAGAAAATCCACCCTTTGAATCCTGTTACTTTAGAACCAACCGCAGAAGAGGAAATTTTGCAATTGACAATCAGTGCATTGGCTAAATTGCATGAGCTTGGTTATGTCTATTTAGAATCTAACTTTGAGGTGGTCTAAATTAATGATTTGATGTGGATTATATGAAAAGCTCTGAGAGTGGGCAAGCTAGGTCTAGATGCTGGCAAAAGATTTTACCCACTATGTAGCTTAGAGTATCATGAAAACACAACTTACAGCTAAATTCCCATACCGGAAGACACTAAAACAAGAAGAGGGTTTTACGCTGATTGAAATGCTAGTGGTTGTGATTATCATTGGTATTCTTTCTGCTACTGCAATGCCATCTTTTCTAAATCAAGCGGCAAAAACTCGGCAATCGGAAGCTAAAAGTAGTACTGGTACTTTGAATCGTTCGCAACAAGCTTATTATTTAGAAAATCAAATATTTGCAGACGATGTAACTAAGTTAAGTGTAGGCATTGTCAATAGCGTCAATTATAACTACGAAGTAAGTAGCAATGATTTGATGAATCAAGTTGCTCATTTGGCAACTGCACAGCAAGCAGACTTGAAAAGTTATGCTGGTGGTGTGTTTAAATCGGCACATAACCAAACAACTCAGGTAATTTTGTGTGAGGCGAATAGTGCAGGAAACGCACCAATAAACGCGCCTACGAGTTCAAATACTTGTGCTAATGGTTCACAGCGATTGCAGTAAGTTTGTCTGTGGCGATCGCATTTCTCTTAATTACCATAGTATTACAACTTCTGTAGCATCATGCTACCGATTGCATGACTCAAGGCAAAACGTTATTAAGTGGAACATTACTATTAGTGATCGCTTTGCAGATTTTAGCAGCTAGTAGTTTGTATTGCTTCACAGCGAGTTACCTAAGCTTGTTGATCTTGAAGTTGACTGAGAAGCCGAGTTGCGATCATCTGAGAGTTTTTCAATTGCATGGCGAAGTAGTCCAATCAGGTTTCAATTGCCAAGTGGCGATAAAATCAATACAGCTATATTTGTAGGAAGCACTGCACTATGTGCGATCGCGCTCTTCGATTGAACAGCAAAAGCAACTGTGGGTAATCAATTAATATTTGGCTTGATGCAAAGTTGTCACTCTCAAAGCTGAGGAAATTCCTGCAAAAGATACAGATACTAGCCAAAAGTCACCTGATAGTTGAGTAGTCATATAAAGGCGTTCGCGTCTAGCGTGGGCAAAGCCCAATCGCACTTTCACATCAACAGCAAAATTGCACTTTCGTTAGATTATTAGATATGGGTTCATTGGTAGCTAGCTGCACTCAATCGCCGCGATCATCATAGCTAGGTCACAATAGAGTTATCTGTGATTTATGCTCAGCAATAAACGATATAATTAACTCAACTGTGCAACAGTCAACTTATGAATACTCTCGATCAAGTGTTGGAGACGGCTTCGCAGCTACCTAGAGAACAGCAAGAAATGCTGATCAACATTCTCCAAAATCGCCTTCATGAAAATCGCCGTATAGAAATAGCGATAGATGCACAACAAACCTTAACGGAGTTTCGCGCAGGCAAATTTCAACACCAGTCAGCCGAGGATATAATTATCGCGTTACGCGAGTCTTTGCATGAACCAGAAGCATGAGACAGCTGGTTTTAACTCCCTAAGTTCAAACGCGCTTTTCGCAAGTTTGTCAAACGTAATACTGATCTTCAGCAACGTATTGAAGATACTCTTGAGCAAATGGAAATTGATATATTTGCCCCAGCCCTAGGAACTCACAAACTGAGTGGCAAACTCGATGGTCTTCAATCTTGCTCGTGTGGTTATGATTGTCGTATTGTCTTCTCTATTGAACAAAACACGGAAATGAAGGTTGAAGTCATTGTTCTGCTGGACATCGGGACGCATGAGGAAGTTTATTAGTTGTATTGTGGCGGCAATCTAACTCGCTAACGAAGTTGATACTGAGCGATCGCCTTAAACTCATCCTATACAAGATAGATTGGAAGTAAATCTTGAAGGTGGTGGATGAATGAGCAACAGATGAAGATATTACATCAAAAAATTGACGCAGGAGTAAAAGATGCGATCGCGCTCTTTGATTGAACGTCATCGTCAATTAGGACAGTCAATTAGTATTTTGCAAGATGGCAAAATTGTCACTCTCAAAGCTGAGCAAATTCCTACAAAAGATACAAATACGACACCAGAATCATCTTTTCATAGTTGAGTATTATGCAAAGGCGTTCGCGTCTAGCGTGGGCAAAGCCCAATCGCACTTTTGTTAATTACTCTAATCGCACTTTCATCCTCTGACACACAAATACACTAGTGTGCTTGCAAGATTTTACTCAAATCTGGGCATATTAGCAATTGAAGTAAATTAGCAGTAGGACTTG